>NZ_CP030041.1:5049822-5350402 GCF_003260975.1 Echinicola strongylocentroti
TTCTAAAAAAATCTAAAAAAGCAATTAAGTACCTTGAAAAAATTGTTGAATATTCATTGAGAAAAGTAAGTAGGATTGTGTTTTTAAGTCAACGAGCTAGGTCTACTTTTTTTAATGACTATCCACAATATGACAAGAAATCACGTGTTGTATATAATGGTTTAGACGATGTTCCAATAAATAAACCTAATTTTAATAGAAATATAGACTCAAAAATTAGAATAGTATCGGTTGGCACAGTAGGGGAAAGGAAAGGTTTTGATATTTTGATTGATGCATTTATGTCGTTGCCTACTGAAGTACAGAATTGTTATGAGCTGAATATTGTGGGTGATGGACCTCTAGTAAATAAATTGGTTCATAAATGTGAGAATCAGAAAAATGTAATTTTTTTAGGAAAAAGGGATGACGTTGACAATATTCTTGCTGAAATGGACGTGTTTCTGTTAGTTAGCAGAGATGAAGGAATGCCAATGGCAGTGATTGAAGCTATGAGGCAAGGCAAACCGCTATTCTTGACTAACGTCGGGGGAATGGGAGAAATGGTGAAGCAAGGGGAGAATGGCTGGTTAGTTGATCCTAATAAAGAGAATATATTGAAAGGGTTAATTAAGATGGCTCAAGAGAAAGACAAAATAGGTATTTATGCTATGAACTCTAGGGAGCGCTTTCTTAGTGAATTTCAAGGTATGGACATGATACATAATTATTTGGATATATTTTCTAATCTTAGTTGTAATGCTGAATAGAATTAAAAAAAGTGTATTAGGAAGTAAGGCATTGAGTTCTATTTATTTTTTAGTTATAAAATTGAGAAATAGAGGTGAAGTAAAGGAAATTGAGCGAAGAAAACATACTCCATTGTTTAATTATAAAGAACTAGCACGACCTCTTAATTTATATCCTTACTTTAATATAAAAGATAATAATTTATATGGTATAGGTAAGGTTTTTCAGGAGGCAGGTTTAGAATTAGATATAGACAATTGTTTGATAGAACATGGCTTGATTTTAGGGGATCTAGTCCAAAAACATAACCATGCAAGCTATGTGCCTAAAATTGTAACGTTTTCAGAATATCGCAGACACAAACTGAGGAAGAAATTAATTCAAAAAGAGGTGTCGTGTGTTGGCCCGTATATAAAATATGCAAATACTATTTTAAAAGAAGAGGATATTGCAGCATTAAGGAATAGTTTGGGAAAGACATTGGTTGTATTTCCTTCGCATTCAAATGATGTGACAATAGTTGATTTTAATAGCAATGATTTTATAAAGAAAATTTGTGAAATAGCGGTTGATTATGATAGTGTAATTATATGTATGTATTGGAAGGATATTGAATTGGGTCGAGCAGAGGAGTATATTAAAAAGGGGTTTAAAGTCACATGTGCTGGTCATATATATGACAGGTATTTTTTAGACAGATTGAAGACGATAATACTACTATCTGATTTTACAATGTCCAATAATGTAGGGACTCATATTGGTTATTGTATATGTTTGGGAAAAGGTCATTTTTTATTCCGCCAAAACCTGGCGGTGGATCATGGATTAAACTTAAATGAGGCTAATCAAAGAGATAAAACCGATTGGGATACTTATAATTTCGATGTTGAAATTATAAGTAAATGTTTTATTAATAATTTTAATGTTAATCCTAGTCTTGAGCAAATTGAAATTGTAAGTAAATATTGGGGAGATATATCATAATGGGAATCTATTTATTCATTTATTTATGGGTAGCTTCGTTGACTTTTGTTTACTTTGAATTAACTGAGAAATATAGAAAACAGCTTAAAATAGCCTTCTATCTTTTAATTATTTTTTTAATTTTTGTTACAATTCTCCGTAGGGAAGTGGGAACTGATTACGAAACTTATTTACGTATTTATGAAAATTCTCCAACACTTTCTCAATTTTTCAGAAAACCTTTCAATGGAGTTATTGAACCAGGGTATAGTTTTTTAAATGTTATTGCAAAAATTTCAAGCTTAGGTTTTCCTTTTGTAAGTTTTGTTTGTATTTGTTTAATACTATATAATTATCACGCTGCTTCTAGGCATTTCAATTTAAATTTTTATTTGGTATTCTTAACATATGTAGGTCTGTATTTTTTTTCACATAATTTTAATGTCATTAGACATGGAGTAGCGACTTCTTTCATTTGGCATTCATTTTCATTATTGGTAAATAAAAATAATAAAAAAAATAGTATTGCTTTATTGGTGATTAGTTCCTTCTTTCATTATATGTCTTTATTGTTTATTCCATTTTTATGGATTATGAATAAAAAGATTTCATACAAAATAATAATTGGCACATTAGTTTTTTCTATTTTTTTAATTTTAACGAAGCTGGACTTGGTAACTAAAGTTCTTGATTATCTTTTCTATTGGAGTCCTAAATACCAGTTTTATAAATCCGTATATTATATTAATGTCGGTGCAGAAGGAAACTATGGAATTGCTATGGGGGTAATATTTAATTTACTTTTAATATTTTCCTTGATTATTGTAAAAGCTAGAGAAAATACCTCTAAGAGTAGCAGTGATGTAAATAAAATAATATTTAATGGATTTTATTTTTCTTTGTTGTTTCTGCTTTTGTTAAGTTTTAATGGGGTTTTTGCTGAGAGAATAGGCGGAGTATTCTATGTATCGCTAATTTTTCTTTTACCGCTAATATTTAAGATGTATTTCGATGAAAGAAAGGTTAGGTTCCTCTTCAGTATGATTTTTGTGTTATACATAGGAATGTATTATTTTAAAGGTATATCAGTCAAGGAAGCAGATGGCGAGTATCAATATTTGCCCTATAAAAGTGTTATTAATTTAAATGGATAAGAAATATGAAGTGCCAAATAATTTTATTTTGTTTTATTTGTTTGATTGGAACCGTAAAGGCTCAATACAAAATTGATCTTATGGATGAGAAAGTCATAGCAAAAGCGGAAAATGAAGAACCTTGGGGGCATTTCCAATTTCCGACTCTTTCCATCTCAGATGACGAGTTTTATGTTTCCTGGAGTATGAATGAAGATAATATTTCAAATTTAGGAAAAGGGAAGACGGTTAGGATGATGTCCTCCAATGAGGGAAAAAGCTGGAAGCCGATAACTTGGGATAAAAGCAAAGAAGGAGTCCTCTTACCAAATGGATGTAGGATAAAGCTTTATACGAAACCATCCGTTAAGCTTCTTGATTCTATTAAAGAAAAGAGTATTGGGGAGTTAAAAAACTCCTATTCTAGAAGGAAAGTAAGATTTTATTATGATAAAGATTTACCACCTAAATATCAAGGAGCATATTTAGCAAGAAATTGTAATGGGAAGTTTCAGCCATACAAAGTAAATATTAAAGATCCGGATTTTATTCGATACGAGCAAGATGGAATTTTGCCTTTTGTGTGGTGGGGAAATATAATTTATGATGAAAATTCACAAATCCTCTATGCTGCTATGTCTCCAAGTTATTACATCGAAGATGGCACGGTAAAACCATCAGGTGTAATAATATACGAGTCCTCAGATTTTGGAATTTCATGGAGTAAAAAGGGTGTCATTAAATATTTTGTAGATCCTAAAAAGGATAAAGTTAAACAGGCATATAGTATTTCTGATGGATTTATGGAACCATCATTCCTTATACTGAAGGATGGTACATTTGTTTGCGTTGTAAGGTCTACAAACGGGTTTGGTAATAGGCCTTTGTATTTTACCAAATCTATTGATAAAGGTGCGACCTGGAGTAAACCCAAGGTTATTGCTAAATCTGGAGTGATGCCAAAATTAGTTCAACTTGAAAATGGAGTAATAGTCTTATCTACGGGGAGACCTGGCATTCAACTTTATTATAGTAGTGATGGAGGCGATTCATGGAGTGATAAATATATAGTGTTAGATGATGATAAAGGCACATGTGGTTATACAGGATTGAAAAGTGTTAGTAATAATAGATTTATGCTTGTTTATTCAGATTTTACAAGGAAAAACTCTAATAACTTGGACCGTAAAGCTATAGTAAGTAAAACATTTAGCCTAATAAAGGAATATTAAATGGAGAAATTTTCTGTGCTGATTTCAGTTTATATCAAAGAAGACCCTGTTTTTTTTACCGACGCACTTGCCAGTATTTTTAATCAAACATTACCTCCAACGGAATTATTGATTGTCAAAGATGGGCCGTTAACTGAAGAACTTGATAATATTATTTTAAATTTTATCCATGAATACCCAAGCAAAATTAGAGTTTTTCCACTTGAGGAAAATGGAGGGCTAGGGAAAGCCTTAAGAATAGGGGTTGAAAATTGTAAATATAATATTATTGCTAGAATGGATACGGATGATATTTGCGTTTCAGATAGGTTTGAAAAGCAAATCGGATATTTAAGTAATAACCCGTCAGCTGTTTTAGTAGGTAGTTTTGTTGAGGAGTTTAATAAGGTGCCAGGGGATTTGAAGGTTATAAAAGAAGTACCTGAAATTCATGATCAAATAATTAAATATTCCAAACAAAGGAATCCCTTTAATCATCCATCGGTTGCATTTCGCAAATCTGCAATTATAAATGTGGGGTCTTACAAAACCATGATATATTTTGAAGATTACTATTTATGGCTGCGATTATTAAATAATTTAAATGGTTATATAGTATATAACATTCAGGATCCCCTTTTGTATTTTAGAATTGGAAATGATATGATCGGAAGGAGGCATGGTATAAATTATTTAGTAAAAGAAATAAATTTTTTAAATCTTGCTTTTAAGGAATCTTTAATTACATTTTATGAATTTTGTAGACTCATTGTCACAAGAGTTCCCCTAAGAATTTTACCCAAGCCCTTACTGAAATTGTTTTATAAAATTTTGTTAAGATGAGTTAACTTCATCTAGAATTTTTAAATTTACTTCTTAGAAAATGATTTCCTTTAGTTATACAACTAAATTATAAACTTTATCAAAAAGGAGGGTAGTTTTAAAACCTAGAATCTAAAAATGATGTGTTAAAAGTGTTCATTACTCAATATGCAAGAAAAAAAAATAAATATTATCGGAGGGTCAGGGTTTATTGGTACGAGACTGTGTAAACGCTTAACAAATAGTGATAAGATTTTTGAAATTTTTGATAAAAATCAAAGTAAATCCTTTCCAAATTTAACAACAATAGTTGATGTACGAGATAAAGATTTGATTGATTTGATTCAAGGTGGTACAATTATAAATCTAGCTGCAGAACACAGAGATGATGTTACTCCAATATCTCTGTATGATGAAGTGAATGTCGATGGAGCTAGAAGGGTTTGTGAAGCCGCTGAGAAAAAGGGGGTAAATCAAATTATCTTCACCAGCTCTGTAGCAGTATATGGTTTTGGCCCTATAGGAATTGATGAGTCAGGTGAAATAAATTATTTTAATGATTATGGGAGGACGAAATTTTTGGCCGAAGAAGTATATAGAGAGTGGCAAGCTAAAGACACAAATAACCGGTCATTAGTTATTATTAGGCCGACTGTTGTTTTCGGAGAGCAAAATCGAGGCAATGTATACAATTTGCTTAAACAAATTGCTTTAGGGAAATTTGTAATGGTTGGCAGTGGGGAAAATGTAAAATCAATGGCGTATGTGGAAAATGTTGCTGCATTTTTAGAATATGCTATAGATTTTAAGCCTGGAGTTCATCTATATAACTATATTGATAAACCTGATTTTACCATGAATGTTTTGGTCAAAAAGGTATTTAGAGCACTTGGAAAAAGCGAAAAAATTGGATTGCGAATCCCTTATCCAATTGGTTATGGAATGGGGAAAATCTTAGATTTAGGATCAAAGATTTCAGGTAAAAAGTTGCCCATTAGTTCTATAAGGGTTAAGAAATTTTGTTCCAATACTTGTTTTAATACAAATATAGAACAATCAGGATTTAAAGCTCCTGTATCGATAGAGCAAGGTTTAGCTCAAACATTACAATATGAATTTGTGGAAAAGAAAGAAGGTGAGCTTTTTTATAGCGAGTAATTTGAATTTTGGTGTAGTTATTAAATGAAAATGACGTTTAAGGGAGTTTTTCAAAAGTTTTTATTCGTAGGAGTTTTAATTCTTTTAACCAATTCTACTACTATCTATGGCCAATCTATTCCTGCAGGAATGCCATTATTTGAGGAAGCAATGCGGCGAAGACAATTGTTGGGAGAATTGGATTCGGCTATAAGTTTTAATATTCGTCCACTTCAACCATCTTTATTTTATAATAATGAGGTATTTAATGATTATACAGGATTTCAAATAGGTAGTGATATTGGGCAAAAAAGTGGAAATGTAGATAAAAAGTACATCAGCTACCTACCTATAAGAAATACTATGACCTATAATTCGGGTAGACCCTATGGCTGGGGAGACGGGCCTATGATCCCCAATGTAGGATTTCAAAATATGCTGACAGGGGGAATAGCAGCTAAATTCCATTTCATTAATATCCAACTAATGCCAGAGTGGACATGGGCTCAGAATTCTGATTTTGCTGGCTATCCTAACACCTTTGGCAACAGCGTAAATAGCGCTAGATTTTGGTACTGGAATTATGGGGACAGTCCAGAAAGATTTGGAGAGAATACCTATACCAAATTTGGTTTAGGACAATCAAAGATTACATTAAGTTATGGTTCGTTTGAAATAGGGGCCTCAACCGAAAATATCTGGTGGGGGCCTGGTCAGTTTAATGCATTGATATTCTCAAATAATGCCCCAGGCTTCCCTCATTTAACTTTAAATACTACAAGACCTGCAAAAACCTTTTTAGGATCATTTGAAGGTCAAATAATTATGGGGAGGTTGGAGTCTTCGGGCATTGAACCTAGCCAATGGGAATCCTTAAACCAAAAATACTTTAAAGATCTGTCAATGGATTGGAGATATGTTAATGGTTTTTCCATTAGCTATCAACCAAAATGGATTCCTGGACTATTTCTAGGGGTTAATCGAACATTTCAACAATATAACGAAGATAAAGGAAATTCATTTGGAGATTGGTTTCCTATCTTTGAGACTTTTACAAAAAGTGGATTGTTTGATAATGGTAATTCTGTTGATTATGATAGTAAAGCACAGGATCAACAAGTTTCAGTTTTTGGTCGGTACTTGTTTACCAAAGCAAATGCAGAACTGTATTTCGAGTATGGTAGGAGAGATCATTCATTAACAGCCCGTGAATTTGTGTTGAATCCAGAACATGCAAGGGCATATATACTAGGATTTAATAAATTGTTTAAGCTTCCCTATAAAAATCAATATATCCAACTAAGAGCTGAAATGACCCAACAACAAGAATCAGTAAATAGGTATATAAGATACGAAGGGTTGGGAGGTAACAACACTTGGCACACCCATTATCAGGTAAGAGGCTTCACTAATTATGGCCAACCACTTGGGGTAGGCATTGGCACAGGCAGTAATGTCCAAACCATCGAAGTATCCTTAATCGATAAATTAAATAAATACGGAATAGTTCTTGAACGTTTGGCTAATCATCAAGATTTTTACTACCGAGGCCTTGGCCAGCAGGAAGAAAGACAACCTTGGGTAGATCTTTCCCTTGGCTTCCTGTTTGATTACCAGTGGGACCGGTTTTTACTAAGCTCCCGACTACAGATGATCAATGGGCTGAATTACCAGTGGCAACTGGACCCGGCAAGTACAGAAGAGTTTCCAGTGGGTAAGGATAAATTCAGTGTGTTTGCACAGGCGCATTTGATTTATTTGATTGGGAAGAAGTAGTATGGAGATAGGAGACTTGAGTTTTGAGAAGTGAGCTGGATTACTTTTTAGGTAATGAGTTAGTTTTAAAAAATGATTTTGACTTTCTAGTCACCTTGTGAATAAGGCAATTTGTTTGAAATAATCGTTACTGAAAGATTAGATTTTATTCCCTTTCAGGGGGCTAGGGTGTAACTGATTTTTTCTGCCAGACGAAAAATTGCTTGGCGAACTTAAAAATCGCTTCAAACAACGTTCTTAAATACGATCTCTTAATTCCCCTTTTAAGGGGCTAGGGGTGACCTCAACAACAGACCCTAATAAACAATATATATATAATGCAAACAACAAAACCTACACTTTTGATTTTAGCTGCGGGTATGGGCTCGCGGTATGGTGGAAACAAGCAGATTGATGGCTTTGGCCCTAATAACGAAACCATTTTGGAATATGCCATTTATGATGCCATTCAGGCCGGATTCGGTAAGGTGGTTTTTATCGTAAGGGCAGAGATCCTTGATTTGGTAAAGGACCGTTTTCTCGAAAAGATAAACGATCAGATCCGAGTTGAATTTGTACTACAATCCCTCACCAGCTTGGTGCCTGCAGCATATCAAAACCCTGAACGTACAAAACCTTATGGAACCGCCCATGCGGTGCTTTGTGCCAAGGAGGTCATCCAAGAACCTTTTGCGGTCATCAATGCAGATGATTTTTATGGAAAAGAGGCCATTGAACAACTGGGCGACTTTTTGACCCATCCCCAGACCAAAAACCAACATTGCATGGTGGGTTATGCACTAAAAAATGTCCTTTCTAAGCATGGAACGGTCAATCGTGGGGTCTGTGATGCCAACGATAATGGTGAACTGACCGGGATGACCGAGAGGGAAAAAATCTCTCGAGAAGAGGGAAAGATCATCAGCAGGATGGGAGAGGATGTTTTGGAGATCAATGAAAATACTCCAGTATCCATGAACTGCTGGGGGGTTCAGCCTTCTTTCTTTGCGGAGACCGAAAAGAGATGGAACGTGTTTTTGGAAGAATCTAAGGACAATATCAAAGCAGAATTTTATATCCCGACAGTAATAAACTCCCTTATTGCTGAAGAGAAAGCATCAGTCAAGATTTTGGAGGGAGGAAAGACTTGGTTTGGCGTGACATATCCAGAGGATAGGGTAGCTGTTGAGGCTTCTTTGGTAGAATTGCACCAGCAGGGAACTTATCCCGAGAAGCTTTGGACTGTGGAGCGTGTAGAATTGTAAATCACTTAGAAATAGTTCGTCTCACCTCATCTTTCCCAGTGAAAAATGATGATTTCTGAAACCACGATAAGGTTTTTATGAAAATAAATTTATTAAAAAAGCCATCCACGACAGCGGATGGCTTTTTTTAACCCGGATTATGCGTTAGGAATCGTAGTGAGAGCTGAAATTGCAAGAAAATCAGTTAGTTTGGAGGCATTAGCGTAGCACCGCTACGGTTATGCCGAAAACTAAAGTGAAACGGCTGATTTTGAAGCAGTTTAAGGTCGCAATAGATAGGCTAATGCATATTCCGGGTTTAAGTTTAAGGAATTATAAAACTATCTGTAACGGGCCTTCCTCTCCATGAAGTATGTGGGGTAACACCCAAAAGCCTTGCGATGGTCGCTGCGGTGTCATAGGTCATTACCAAGTCGGTAATTTCGTGGTTGGATTGAATGCCGGGTCCTTGGATGACCCAAGGAATGTAGACTTCCTCAGTGGACTTACCTCCATGTCCTTTGTCAATACCTCCATGGTCCGAAGATACGATGATCACCGTCTGGTCTGCAATACCGGCCTCTTGTACGGCTTTGTATATTGTCTCTATTCGTTTGTCTACATTTTTTAGTTCATCATAGTATTCCGGAGTGTCGTGGCCTATGTTATGGCCTACTCCGTCAGGTTGGTCAAAATGCACAAATAGCAGGTTGGGCTGCTCCTCCTTGATGAGTGATGCTGCTTTTTGTGCGCACCAATCGTCTTTTCCCTCTCCATCGATTACCCAGTCGATAGCATCTTTCTCCAACAATGGGCCAATCCCTCCCCAGCTGTAGATGGCGGCAGAAGTAGCGGAAGGCTGTTGCTGTCTCAATTGACCAAAGATGGACGGGAAAAGGCCATAGTTGTCAATCGTGCCTGAAGGGATTTCTGGGGTTTTGCTTCCCCATTCGGTATATCCGTGGGCGGTAGGACCTGCTCCCATAATCATGGAAGCCCAGTTTACGGCACTGGAAGAGGGAAGCACTGACCTGGCTTCCAATGTCCAGCTACCTTTCTCCATCATTTTTTTGAGATAGGGCATTTCCGCGTTAGGCATGGCATAGGCACCTAGCCCGTCACATCCAATAAGGATGACATGCTTAAGGGCTGGCTTCGAAGGATGCTGCCCGAAGACAAGCAATGGAAAGAGAAGGAGCAATAGAATGAACTTGGTTTTTTTTGTTACGTTTTTCATTTGATCGGTGGAATTTCCACAATTTTGAGGTTGTTAAAAATTTTGTCAGCTGTGGTCTTTGAAGAAATAGATCACCAACATTTTGGCTGTTTTATCAGTTTCATTGATTGGATTATGGGCAATATTCCCATCAAACAATAATGAATCCCCCTCCCTTAATTTTATCGTGTGTGTTTTGAAGTCATAGGTGACTTCCCCCGAAACCATGAACTTATATTCGTAGGCGTCTGTAGTCACGTACTCCCTTTTGCTTCCTGGTGCTATTTCCAGCAGGACAATGTCAATAGTAGTTTTGACAAAGCCTTTGGTGAAAATCCGGTGGTACAGATAGCCTTCGGCAGGTTCTTTTTCGAAGGTTTCGTACTCATCTTTTCGTTTTACCAGGATGTTGAGTCCTTTGTCGTTAAGCGATAGCCCAGCGAAAAACTCCATCAGGTCCACTTCCAAGGAACCAATGATCTGGATCAACACTAGTAAAGAGGGAATCGTCCGTCCATTTTCTATTTGTGATATGAGCCCTTTGCTTACCCTGGCACGTTCTGCCAGATCTTGGATGGTGAGGTTTTTAGAGCGTCGGGTGTTTTTGATTTTATTACTGATCTGAACCAAAACATAATCTTCCATAATACAAAAAAAGGATGAAGTGTACGTGTTTATGTGGACAGCCTCCCATAGTGCCGGTTGTAGATCTAGGGCATATTGGCCATTTTTATTTCTACCCGGATATACATTAGTCTATCTACGCTACGGCGCACAGTCATTGTGACTTGATCCGCCAAAGACAAAATCAGTCCTACGCTTTATTTATCGGTTCTATCTGGCCTAGATAGGTTTAGCTGGCGGTGAGACAAGGTACACCCTTTCGGTGCTAATCCCACACTTCCATACCAACTGATTTCCTAGTGCTTCCAGTTTTTTCCGATATCCGTCGGTACAGGCTACTAAGATTGCTAATGTATAAACTGAGTTCAAAACTTTTGAGCTCCAAGGTAGCAATAAATTACCGATTAAGGGATGATAAAACACGGAAAACCGTCAGTTGACATGATGGCCTTTTACGGTTTTCCATGTTGCTATGATCTGTGGCAAATTACTTCAATATCCACATTACCTGATTCCTGTCGTCGGTTTCAGTACCAAACTGGCTAATCAGGGCATTCCGGTAGTTTTCTTGGTTGATGTCATTTTCTGATGAAGGATACATCCACCTTACTGGGATTTGGTCCACCTCGTTTTCACTGCTGAATTTGTAGCTTGGTATCCCTGTCCTTCTGGTCATGAAAAAGGATTCCCAGTCTGAATTTTCCGCTAAAGCAAGGTACATCTGCTCGTGGATCCTGGAAAGTCCCTCATCACCTGTAATGTAAGGTGCATGGGAATTGATGTATTCAGTAGCAGCTTGTTCTGCGATCCCGTAGAAAGCCATAGAAGCTGTGATACCTTGGCTATAATGAGTAGCTGCGTTAGTAGAAATCCAACCTCTATGAGCGGCTTCGGCCAAATTGAGTTCTTGTTCTGCATAGCCGATCCAAATAGCCGGCTGCCCTATAAAGTTCCAATATTTTTCTTCATTGGGAAATGAAAAATCTCCATCAAGTTTTTTGGATGAATTGACAGTTCCGTTGGCAGAAAAATCCGCTCCTGCATAACTGTCAAAACTGGCACGCACATCACCTTCATTACCGGGATTGGCATCCATTGCATCTTGGGTGGGATCAGCTACGGCCATCAATCTAGGATCCTCGTATTTCTTCAGCATATCGATATAAGTATCCACATAGACAATGGCAGCTCTGTACACGGCATTGTCAGGGTTATAGGTTTGCTTAAAACCGTCCTCATTTCTGTATGTGAGTTGGGCGTTGTCATCCAGTCCATCCAATAGCGGGTATTGGTCAGGTTGGGAATAGAGACGCTGCATTCTACCTGCTATGTCCAAGTCGGCATCTTCTTCCTTTTTACTTAGGCTTACCAATATCCTAATGGTATAGGCATTGATGACTTTTTGCCATTTTTTCAGGTCACCATTAAAATATACGTCGCCTTCCAGGGATTCCCCAGGATTGGTCTGTATGAAATTGCCGAGAGCTAGATTGGCCTCATCTAGCCAATCTAGGGCTTGAATGTACACTGCTTTTTGTGTGTCATAAGCTGGGGTAGGGTTTTCTGCCCCTTTCATCGACTCAGAGAGCGGAATATCGCCCATTCTCCTCGTCATTTCTAGGTAATAGTATGCCCTGAAAAACTTGCCCATAATACTATAGACGGGAGCGTTGGCATGTGCTGCTTCCTCATCCATTTTGTCGATATTCCTGATTTTTTCATAGGTAAAGTTGCCCCTGCCAAATTGATAACTAGGTGCCGTGGCATTATCAGTGGCAATCCACATATGGTATTGGGAAAAAGAATAGGCATCCCCAGCAAAGGAGGACTGCGGTGCAGGGATCAGCTCTGTGAACAGCAAGCTAGGTGGTACCGTTTGCGGATTGTTGGGGTTGTTACGAAGCTGCTCAAAGTCCAAACAGCTAGTGGTCATCAGGACCAAGGCCAGTAAGCAAATAGTGTTTATATATTTCATTGTTTTCGTTTTTTCTAGTTTTAGAACTGCAGGTTGAGATTAAATCCATAGGTCCTTTGGGAAGGCATTTGGAGGTTGGTGTCCCCAGTACTTACGGTGTAAGAATCCAAGTCACCATAAGTATTGTCCTTGGTCCAGTAGAGGAGGTTTCGACCCACAAAGGAGACCGAAGCGTGATTGAAGAAGGTGTTTTCTACTACTGAAGAGGGGATGTTGTAAGACACCACTACTTCACGAAGCTTTACGAAAGTCTTATCGATCAGGACACTTTGCCAAGCTGCCTTGTAGTTGATGGCCCAGGATTGGTAGTCCACCATATAATCATTGGGAGCATATTCCCTGGTGTCGGAGATGATGTTGCCTTCTGGATCATAGGTCACTTCTCCGCCTACTACCTTCACACCGGGAATGAGCATGGTTTTGGCGTCCTCTCCATTGACATAGGCAATATTCGATTGTTCTCTCTCTGGATGGATGGCCTCAGGATGAGAGCCGGATCGCCAAAGATCGCGTTCGTACCTGTCATAGGTAACCCCTCCAAACCTTCCGTCTATCAAGAAGCTTAGGCTTATGTCCTTGTATCGGAAGGTGTTTTGCAAACTTAGGGTGTAATTGGGCTGGGTGCTGCCTTGGTTCACCGCAAAATCCGTTTGTTTGGGCAGTCCACTGGGCAGGATGATCAGCTCACCTTCGGGAGTTTTTTCCCAAGAGGTATACCAATAATCATAAAGACGGTCGCCCACTTCTGTTCTTCCTTCATTTAATTGCGGAGTGCCGTCAGGCAGTGGAGGGAGTGAAGTCAGGTAGTCTGTATATTTACCATAATTGATGATTGCAGACCAGTTGAAATCTTGCTTTTGAATAGGCGTCACATTGATGGAAAAGTCCATTCCTTTTCGTTCGGTAGTTCTTCCGTTTTCACGAATCCCGTCCCAGCCTGAGGCAGTGGAGAAAGACTGTGTGAATATCTGAGGACCATATTCATTTTGGAATACCGAAAAGTCTATGCCTACGCGGTTATTGAACAGCTTTGCTTCAAAGCCATACTCCAATGAGTTGGTAAATGCCGGGGAGAGATTGGGGTTTTCTATAGTCCCCGGGTAGCTGGCGGTTGGTTCATTTCTCCATCTGTTTCCTGTATTGTAGGAATTGGCCGCTGTATATATATCCATATCTCCGCCCACTCGTGCATAAGCAGACCTTAGCTTTAGGTAATTGATTTGCTGTGGCAGCGTAAACACCTCGTTAAGTACAGTACTGAAAGTAACCGATGGGTAGAAGAACGTGTCATTTGACTTGGGCAGTGTGGAAGACTTATCCACTCTGCCGGTAAATCCGAGATAAAACATCTCCTCATAGGACAAGTCCAGTGACGCATAAGCACTATAGACGCCCTTGTACTCTTTATAGCTGGTAGGGGTAACCCTGTCCACGGAATTGCTGAGCTTAAATACCTCAGGAACGATCAGCTGGGTGGTGGAAGCACTCTCTCCCTCTTCACGGAAGTAGCGTTGATTGGCACCAAAAGTGGCATCTAGCCCTATTTTATTGGCAAAATAGTCTTTATAGGTAATTAGAAAGTCAGTGTTGTTTTCAAAATACCTTGTGGCATTATACCTGAACCGTCCTCCTCTATCAGGGATGCTATAATCATAGATGTCCATTGATATTTCCTCATTGTCGGTCAGCGAGTAGGTGTTCAGGGTGGACCTGATATAAGCATTTACCTTGTCGCTGATTTTATAGTTTAATTTCAGGTAAGTAAGGATGTCGTGTTTGGTCCAAGGCTTTTTCCAAGCATGGGACAGGGCATAAGGGTTATTGTATCTCCAGTTTTCTACAAAGTACTGCTTGATCCCTTCTTTGCCCGGTACCCAGTAATCCTTCATGTCCCTGATGTCATAGTGGGCACCTCCCCAAATGGACATTAAATAGATAGGGGAGCTGGGACCGTAGCTGCCCCGGATCCTGTTGTTGGAGTATTGGTAATTGTATTGGAGGGATCCGTCCAGGTTCAAGCGGTCTGATAGGATGATGTTTCCACGTAACCGGGTGGTGTTGATGTCCAGCTTTTGGCCTGGTGTGGAGGCTTTTGAGTATTTGTAGGTATTGGAAATTACAAAACTCCCTTGGTCGGTATTGGTTTGGATGGACAGGTTATTGGAAGACATAATGCCTGTTTCCATGAAGTTTTTTAGGTTGTCTTCACCTCTTGAGATCCAAGGTGTAGGGACACGTTCCCCCGTTTCTGGATCAATAGGCGAATCAAACTGCTTGATCAACTGACCATCAAACTTCGGCCCCCATATCGAATAATCATAATCATTGGTGCCACCTCCTCCAGCGGCTCCAGTGCCAAACTCATACCTGCCTGTATTGCCTGGCCCATAGGCTGTTTGCGCATGGGGGATTCTCAGAAATCCAGTTTGGAAGGTGGTTGAGCTATTAAAGGAAATAGAGGTTCCTTTTGGTAGGTTCTTTCCTGATTTAAGGGTGATTTGGACTGCGCCGTTTTCTCCCAGTGAGCCATACAGGGCAGAAGCGGATGCTGCTTTCAGCACGGTTATGTTCTCAATATCATCAGCACTGATGTTCCATAAATCATTGTTGGGCTGGGGCACCCCATCTACTACGACCAATGGTTTACTACCTCTTAGGTAAAGTTGGGGGTCCGAAAAGAAGTCGCCGCCATTGCTGGTTACGATCAGCCCAGCTACTTTCCCAGAAAGTGACTCCACCACATTGGGGGTGACGGCCTTTTGCAATGATTCCCCTTTTACTTCCTGGACAGCATATCCCACTTTTGAGCGATCCTTTTCGATCCCTAGTGCGGTAACGACGACCTCTTCCAAGCCCAAGGAAGAAGGGGAGAGGATCGCATTGATCATGTTTTTGTGCTGGACAGGAATGGACGTGGTTTCATACCCTACAAATGAAAACACCAAAGTATCCTGTTCGGAGACTTCAATATCATAATTGCCGTCCAGGTCGGTAATGGTGCCCTTTGCTTGGTTTTTGATCAATACACTTACCCCAGGGACGGGCAAGCGCTCTTCTGAATCGGTAACTTGGCCTCTCACGTGATGTTGGGCATAAGTTAGGTTTGTCAGGGCTAACGAGATGATTATCAGTCCTGTTAGTTTAATGTACGATGTTTTCATGAATTGGTCTTTCAATAAAATGTAAATAGTGATGCATGGATAGTTTAGTATTATTAAACAAAGTTAATAACCTAAACATGGAAGGGTGTTATTTAAAAATGAACAAATCTTTATCTATATAGGAGTGTCTGGAAGCAGGTTTTAAACTCCGTTTATGCATAGACAATTGTTAGGAGAGGCTAGAGCCAAGACCAGATCTGTTATCAATTAGATTGGCCTGCCTGCAATAGGCAGGTCCTTTTTGGTTACTTTTTGACCTGCCAGAAAGTAATAAAAGTGAAGGGGTGAAAACAACGCAGGAATTTGGGATAAAAAATAGTTTCAGGGCTATAAAAAAATAAAGGCCACTTCTAAGAATAAAAGTGGCCTTTAAAAGATGATATAAGGAGAAATATGATTTCAGACTACATTTTCCTCTTTGGTTTTTGAACTGTCTTTCTTGAACAACTCCCCGCTTTTCAGTTTTTTGAGATAACTGTTCATGTCATTGCGGACTTCGCCGCTCATGATATAAAGACCGATGATATTGGGGAAGGACATGGACAAGATCATCATATCCGAGAAGTCCAGCACCGCTCCAAGGCTGATGGAAGCACCGATCACCACGAAGATCACAAATACCAGTTTATAGGCCAATTCAGATCTTTTACTCTTTCCGAACAAATATGTCCAAGAGCGCAGTCCATAATAAGACCATGATACCATGGATGAAAAGGCAAATAACAAAACGGCAATGGCCAATAGGTAAGGGAACCAAGAGATCACGCTGGCAAACGCCTCGGAAGTCAGTTCTACGCCTCCCATGCCTTGGGCTTCATGTTTTCCTGTAAAGATGATGACCAAAGCCGTCAAGGTACATACCACAATGGTGTCCACAAAGGGCTCAAGCAGACCGACAAATCCTTCGGATGGGGGGTGATTGGTCTTCACTGCACTGTGGGCGATGGCCGCCGATCCGGTACCTGCCTCATTGGAAAATACTCCTCGCTGGAATCCTACCACCAGCACACCGATGAATCCACCTTTCATGGCCGTGGCGTTGAAAGCGCCGTCCCAGATGGCCGTGAAGGCCTGACCGATATTGCCGATGTTCACAAAAATCACAACCAATGCTCCGAAAATATACAGGCCTGCCATGAACGGAACGATTTTTTCGGTCACTTTGGCGATGCTTTCGATACCTCCGATGATTACCACACCTACCAAAATAGCAAGAATGACACCTACCCAAAAGCCAAACCCTTCCAGTATGGGGAACTGTGTGGCAAGGATCTTATAGGACTGGTTGGCTTGGAACATATTGCCGCCTCCAAAAGAGAAGGCTACGCAGAAAATGGCAAAAACTGCGGCAAGTACCTTGCCTAGATGTTTCATATTTCTTCTTTCCAGTCCATGCTTCAGGTAGTTCATCGGGCCACCAAAGATCTTCCCGTCTTCAGCAATGTGTCTGTACTTCAGTCCTAGGGTACATTCGGTAAACTTGGAAGACATGCCCAAAAATCCTGCAACGATGATCCAGAAAGTAGCTCCCGGTCCACCGAGCGAAATGGCGATGGCCACGCCGGCGATATTCCCCAGGCCTACCGTGGCAGAGGTGGCTGTGGCAAAGGCCTGAAAATGGGAGATTTTACCTGGCGCATCGTCTTCATCAAACTTCCCTCTGGCCAAGCCAATGGCATGTTTGAAGCCTCGGATATTGATAAAGCCCATCTTAAAGGTGAAGAATGCAGCACCTACCACCAGCCAAATTACGATAAAGGGAATCGGATGGGTTTGGGGGGAGCCATTGGGGTGGGAGAGGATGACGGGTTCGTCATATTTGATTTGCCCAAAAACATGAGCGTTGGTCTCAATAAGATCTTCGGGGTTTTGGGCATCGAAAATAACCGTGCCTTCTTCTAGGGAATGCTTGATGGTGCCGTTTTCAGGAGCGATTACGGCAATGGCTCCATCATTTTGAGATTGGACGGTGGCGATCGTGTCCCCTTTGTTGACATGTTGTTGATCCCCTGTTTTCCATTCCTGAAGGGTGAATTTGTCCTTTACGTCGGCTTTCCAACCAGGGATTTCGACATTTTTGCTTTCATTATAGACCACAGGGTCATAGATGCCTATAGCGGCAAAGGGATCCCAGAAAAGGAAGTCCGTCAGCCCTTCCACCAGCGGAGTAAAAGCCCCGTTAAACGTCTCTGTGACTGATTGGGATTTTACTTTGGCTTTGGTGGTGGCGGTTTTTCCATTACTGTCTTCTACGGTAAGGGTGTAATTAATGCCCTCTACCAATCCCACAGCTTTATTGGCATCCAATGGGGTGGAAGGGTTGCTCCATTTATACGTATAAGGAGGAGTGCCGCCTTTTACCTCAGCTTCGATATATCCGTCATTGATTAACGTTGTGGGATTTCCCGGCTTGGTGATGATTTCCAAATCCTGGGCGTGGAGATTAATTAAATGTAAGGTGAGAATGATGGTAAATAAATATTTACACATGGGTATAAACATGTTTAATGGTTTTAAAATCGCAATAATATTGACGTATTGCTTATTAACATTCCTAAACTGCTTTTGCTTTTAATGGGCTTATTTCAAGTGTGTTAAAGAAAAAAAAACGGCCTGATACCCTAAAAGATTCCTTCAACAATTTTTAATATGGATTGACAATATTCCTGACCATGGTGAATGGTGTTGGTAGAGTAGCCCAATACCTAATTAATTTAGGTAGTGGACTTAGGGCTTAGAAAATAATAGAATTAAGAATTCCCGAATGGGAATTTCGAACGTAATTCATCGACATTGTTTTCTTGTTTGTTACTCCTGTGCGACCAAGCTAGTGTTAACACTTTCCCGTCATAAGTAACTTTGAGCACACTTTCTTGACAAAGGTAGGTAATATTAATGAAAATACAGCCATAGCAGCGGTTAAATCAATGTAGCAAGATTTGTTTTTCAATTGGATTTGATGACAGAATTTTATACCGTTTTATCTTGTGTAAACACCTGAGTTCGATAATAAAATCGACTTTCAACCGGCATTCGAATCCAAAAACTGGAGATGGGGCCGTTGTTCTGACAGCTATGCTGCTGAACCATTAGTAGTGAGTTCTTAACTCAAAACCACCAATTCGGTGATTTCAAGGAAACTAGGTACGAGCGCCTCCTTTCTTAGTTGCCAACCACCTATATGAGCAGCATTTAGTCAAGCCAGCCTTGCGACCTACCCGCTTTTTTAATTTCTTAACTCCTAATAACCAGTTGGATAGTGATTGGTTTTCGATGACTCAGTACCTGGTGAAAAATAAATTACATTGAAAGAAAATCCCTAGAAAAAATTTTTTTTGTAAATATTTTAATAACTTTTGTAGCAGAATCATTTTTTATCACGTCTAGTCGTTATATATAGAGACATTACACTGGACCAACAAACTAAATTAATTGCTGTATGAGAATTGGGTTTGATGCGAAGAGGGCTTTTAAAAATTTTACAGGATTGGGCAATTATAGCCGATTTGTCCTAAAATCACTTAGTGATAACTTCCCAAGTAATAATTATTACCTGTTTACCCCTGTAAGAGGGCATAAAAGTGAGGAAGTGTCCATAGCCTGTAAGAATCCCAATCAAGAGATTGTGTTGCCAGGAGATATGTGGAAACTACCCGTGTTATCCAGTGCATGGAGAAGTGTCTTTCAGGGAGTAAAACATTTTGATAATCAACTTGAGATTTTTCATGGACTTAGCAATGAAATTCCTTATATCAAAAACAAGGATACCAAATATGTAGTAACGGTGCATGATTTGTTGTTTTGCAGGTATCCCGAAATGTTTAATCCCATAGATGTCCAAATCTATAAAATGAAGATGCAGCGATCCTGTAAGGATGCCGATCAGGTAATCGCTATCAGCCAACAGACCAAGGCAGACCTTATTAACTTTTTAGGGATTGAGGAGTACAAAATCAGGGTCGTTTACCAAGGTTTTCATGAAAATTACAAAAGGGATATTTCTGAAAATGAAATCAAGCGTGTCAAAACTAAATATAGTCTTCCAGATCGCTTTTTGTTTTTTGTAAGTACGATAGAACGGCGAAAAAACGTCCAACTTGTTTTGAAGGCAATGAAGTCTCGGCCGGACTGGAATATGCCTTTGGTGGTAGTGGGAAGGGCGACCTCCTATATCCATAATTTAAGAGCAATGGTGGAGGAGTACGGTCTTCAGGATAAGGTGCTGTTTCTGCATGAGGTGTCTTTCGAAGATCTTCCTGCGATGTATAAAATGGCGCATGTCTTTATTTACCCTTCTTACTTTGAAGGCTTCGGTATACCTATCATTGAGGCGCAAAGTATGGGGACTCCGGTGATTACTACGACAGGTTCCTGTTTTCATGAGGCAGGTGGAGACGCAGCTCTTTATGGAGATCCTGATTGTCCTGATACCTTGGTGTCTCATATCGAAAAAATGTCCAAAGAGGATGTCAGGGCGGAATATATCTCAAAAGGATATCAAAATATCAAGCGTTTTGACGAATCCGTCATTTCGAATGATCTGATGGATATTTATAAGGAAGTGCTGGAGGCTTGCTCAACAGAACCTGTCTTGGCTACATGATCATGCTTGATAGAGGTGGTATAGTCTAAAGGTGGTAAGGTTAGGAAGTTGTAAGGTTGGGTATGGCCATCAGTTGCTTGTTGTTCCGACAGCTGTGCTGCGTGATCTCTAGTAGTGAGTTTTTAACGCAAAACCACTTATAGGAATTATATAAATAGTGGTTAACTACATGAAACATCGTGATATAGTGTATGGAGAGAAGAGGCCGTTTGGGGCAAGGTAGCGTTAGTAACGAGGTTGGAAATCTCCTTATCAATTAAAAGATCGGGATTACAAACCCCGATCTTCTTGGATGATGATTTCTTACCCATTAACTAGCCCCCCATAACCAATTACTAATTCATCCTTATCGCTTTTGTTTTTTTAGCTTCGGTAATTTGTTTCATGACAAGCATAAAATACAGCGGGCCTTCAGAAAGGTATCTTTTTCCCAGTCGTGCAGGTTGGTCCAAGAGACGGTAGAGCCAGCCAAAGCCAGTCTTTTTGATCCACTCTGGTGCCATTTTTTGTACCCCTGCCGCGTAATCAATAGACGAACCCAGTCCAAGACTAACAGGGATGTCATAGGCCTTCAGGTACTTGCTGATAAACCGCTCCTGTTTTGGTGCTCCCAATCCCACGACGAGTACATCAGAAGTACTTTTCTGCAATAATTTCACTATTTTATCTAGTTCATCAGGATCATTTTCAAATCCAAAAGGCGGGCTATACGTTCCGCTGATGGTCAGGCCAGGATACTGCTTTTCCAGTTTTTGCTTGGCAATGTCCCCTACGCCAGGTGCAGCACCGAGGAGAAATACCCGCATGTTTTTTTGTGCGGACACTTCACACAGTTTGAAGAAAAGCGACGAACCACTTACTTTTTCTGTGAGGGGCTGTTTCAGCCATTTGGATGTCCAGACGAGGGGTTTCCCATCAGGCACAAGCAGACCAGATGTGTTGAGCACATCTTTGTATTGTTGGTCTTTGTGCGCCGCGATCAACAGGTTGATGTTTGGCGTGAAGATGGAAGTTTTCTCTTTGTTTTTGACCGCATCTACGATGTAGTCAATGGTATCTTCGAAAGAAACGTCGGCCACTTGGACTCCAAGGATGTCGACTTTGTTAAACTTTTTCATAAATAGGCTCTTTGATGGACGTTTTCAACAAATTGTTCCAGGAGAGAGTAGCGTATTCATGAGAGTGGTAGTTTACAATAAGGTCCCTAGCAGACTGGGACAGCTTTTGGTATTCATCATCAGTGAGGGTCATCGCATTTTCGATGGCGTTGCTGATGAGAGTTGATTCAGGTTTTTCGATTAAAAAGCCTGTTTCTTTATTGACAATATCCGAGATGTCTGCAACATCCGTACCAAGTGCTGGAAGACCACAAGCCATGGATTCCATCATGGCGCAAGGGATGCCTTCTACCTTAGAGGTAAGGATAAAGAACCTTGACTGATGGATGAATTTCACCACGTGTGGGCTGTGCCCTGCGAAGTGAACTTGATCTTCCAGTTCCAGCTGTTTTACTTGAGCTTGGAGGGCTTCCATCATGGGGCCTTTGCCTACCACGAGAAAACGCGGCTTCAGGCCTTTTTTCTTTAACATGCCCAGTGCTTCAATGATCAAGTTGACATTCTTTCTTTCTTCAAGCACACCGATATAGATAAAATCAAATTCCTTGGGTGTCCTCGGAGAGGGCAGAAAGTCCTCTTTTGTATTGATCGTACTGTGCAGGATAGAGATTTTTTCTTCAGGAATACCCTGTTCCAGCCAATAATTTTTGGTGTTGTTGCCAGGTACATTGAGGTGTTTGGCCTCATGCATGGCACTGGAGATGACATTGCCTACAGGCCATATTTTCATATAATCCTGGGTGAGGTTATCGATCTCGCTAAATATAAATGGTGTAGAGGTAACTTTTGATAAGAGGTAAGAGAAGAAACCGTGCGGTTTGAAGTTATAGCTAAGGATAAGGTCAGGCTTGATCTTTCGGATCTTTGAAAACATAAAAAACGGCGAAAGCATCAGGTAAAAAGGTCTGATCCTTAGTAGTTTTGGTAAGATGATATACTTTAATTTATCAAATTGAGGCCCGTTTTCTTTTCTGATCAAAAATATCTCATCCACCATATCCACCTTGGCCAATGGCTTCAACTTATAAATTACTTGACTGGGCTTCAGGCCTGCTATAACGACAATCTTCATTACTACAAAAATTTTGTGGTTAGTTCACTTACTAGCAAAAGGTTCTTTTGGGAGGGTGTCTAAATTGACTTGTTGTAAATATAGTAAAAAATGTATTTCAAATCATAAAAAACGTAATTTTTTGTAATTAATTTAACGTTAAGGGATTTTACCTTCTTAAAGGTAGTGTCATTGATAAATGTGTTGATAGTTTGGTAATCAGGTGTTTGTGATTATCTGTAGATTTTTCAGTATTTTTCTTAAAACAACTACCCTCATCATTTTATTGAGGGTAGTTGTTTTTTTTGGCATGGTTTTGGGTTTGATTTGGTACTTTATAGTTGGTATTTGGAATTACCGCAAATTGTGTATTTTTTTTACAACAAAACTAAATCAACTCATGCGAAAATTTTTAACCATTGGCTTTTTGGCTGTAGGAATGTATTCTTGTCAGGAAGAAGAGGCCATTCGCCCAGTTATATCTGAGGATAGTACAGAAAAGGAGACTGTTTGGGAGTCACAGACCAAGTCTACCAGTTATACCGCGTTTCCATTTTTGAAAAGAGATAGTTATATGCAGTATCCGGGGGCATTGATTACCTTGGAGAGTGTGATGACTCAGGATTTCAATTATGTATTTAACTATACCTATAATGAAGTGGATGTAGTTTCCAGTTTAGAAGGAGCGGATCCTGCATCCAAAACATTAATTCCGAGTTATGCTAGTTTTGCTGATTTTGAGAATGCTTCCCTATATTTGAATCCCAATCCCTCGGTTTCAGTCAGGGAAGACACCGTTTATCATGAGCAGTGGGTCAAGCCGATTTATTCAATGGATCATCTGTATACAGCGTTGGGCGGCAATGCGCATATTTTAAATGCCGAAGTAGCGGGTGAAATAGCCTATGGAAAGAAGGATGGTAAGAGTAGAGGAATGGTCTATATGGAAGCTATTTTTTATTCCTATGATTTAGAGATTCCAGCGGGTTCTTCCCTCATCGAGGAGTCTGCTGATGATGGAGCATTTGAGGAGGGGACACCAGTCTATGTATCCAAGATAAACATGGGAAGGATGGCCGTTGTCTTTTTTGAGTCTGCCAGTCCTTATGAGGAGGTGGAAGCAGCCTTAACGACATTGATAGATGGTGAAGGGATTACTGAAGAGCAACTGGAGCTGTTGGAGAACACGAAGTATATTGTCAGTGTTTCCAGGGGATGGAACGGTCTCGAAATCCCGGTGTCCATTGAAGGAACAAATGATTTCGGTCACCTCGAGCGGATGCTGGAAGCAGAAGGAGAAGACCAGGTTTATGGAGAGGGAAAATACGGGGCAATCATCAGCTACGAATTACGGCATATCGATACCAACGAATTAGCAGAGGTTACTTTTATGGCAGAGTATGAAGTACCGAAGGTGGTGGAGTGAATTGGCTCTAGTACATTTTGTGAACGGCAGATGAACCAGATAGATTAAAGTAACTTCAAATTGCGGTTGTCCTATTTCTTTAAAGTTTTTTATCCATTACTAAAATCAAGTATAATGCGTAATTATTTTATTGTCAGTATAATAACATTGGTGCTTTTTTCGTGCCATGAAGAAGTAGAGCCTATTGTAAATAATGAAGAAGAAATGGCGCAGGAAATTATCTATGAAACCCGGGATTTGTCTTCAGAATATAATAATATTGTTGCCTTTGATTTTCCGGAAATATCGATTTATCCAGGATCAATTTTAAAACTAAGTTCCCTTAAAGAGGGAGAGGCTATTGAAATGAGTGATTTTTCTAAAAGAAAGGTTCCTCTCATAGGTGACTTGTTTATTAAAGGAATTAGTACGGTCACTGAGATAATCCCTTCGTACAATAATTTTATTGAGTTCCATACTAGTCTTGTTGAAGGAAACCGACCCATCGACAATAATTTTTCAACATTTTATTATAATGCATTGCCCATTTATTCCAACAACCATTTTAAATACATAATAGATGACTATCAGGGTGAAATTTTTGACGAGTCACTTGAGCAAATAGATTTTGATAAGAAAGACCTAACGTCAAGAGGGGTGTTGTATGCAAGAAGATACAATTACAATTACTCTTTGTCAAATCCAGAGGATGGGATGTATGTTGAAGAGGACCTTCAAAATGATGAATTTGAGTATTTAGATGCGGCCCTGATTGGTACAGTTTTATATGGGCGTGTAGACTTGATACTCTATGAGTCTGAACACGCTCATTATTTGGTACATGATATTGTTGGTTCGGCGATGAATGGGGAAGAGCTTTCGGATGAAGAAGATGATATATTATCAGAAATTAAAGTGATTTGCTATTCTATTCGAAATGAGCCAGGCGTGAGGAAATTTTATGAGGGTAATGGGGATTTTGGGATTTTAAAGGACTTCTACTTAGGGAAGGGTGAGTACTTGGAAGATGGTGATGGGACAATTATAGGGTTTTTAATGAGAGATATGAAAAAGCATATATCTATAAATTTCGATAAAGAAGTAACATTTGAAGAGCCTGTTGCTTTGGAGTAATATTGAAATAATATATAAATTAGATTCAACTCGGTTTATCCCGGATTAAAGCGCTTATTCAGGGGGGGGCTTCGGGGGATGCAGCTTATGTTTATGTTAATGGCTACGAGGGACTAAAGAATTATGTTAGTCAAGGTGGAGAAATGACCAATGATTCAAGAGGTGCAATCATAGCTTACAAATTGAGGAATTTAAGTACTCATTACACTGGGACGATTACTATTTCTGCTGATTATAGTGAGAAAATTTGTAAAAAGCCAGTTTTTGTGTTCTGGAGTGACCAAGCAACTGATCATTTTTACAGTACTGTAAATGCCCCTACTGCAGGTGGTGGCCTTTGGTCTAACGAAGGAATAGCATTTTTCGGGGTAACATCAAATAGCGAAGGAGCTAAGCCTGTTTACGAATATTGGAACCCCCAAATAAATGATCATCTTTACAGTTTGGAGAATAATCCTACTGCAGGAGGTGGGCAATGGAAAAATCAGTATATAGGATTCTATGCTTTTGATACTCAAATTGAAGGAACGCGACCTGTTTACCAATATTGGAGTTCTAATTCCTTAGATCACTATTACAGTTTCGATGTAGGCCCTACGGCTGGAGGAGATGGACAATGGAAAAGAGAATATATAGTTTTCTATGCTTATCCGTAAAAGATAAATTAAATTTGTTGAGATTAAACTCCCTTCTTGATAGATGCTTGAAGGGAGTTTTTCTATTACAAACTCTAAATGATATGATTTCCATTATTATCTGCTCTGCGAATAAAGCTTACCTAGAAGCTATTAAACAAGACATAGCTAAAACAATTGGGTGTGAACACGAAATTTTGGCTTACAAAAACTCAAATGGAGAAAAAGGCATTTGTGAAATTTATAACCAGGGAGTTGCGGATGCCAAGTATGAAATCCTATGTTTCATGCATGAGGATATAGCATATAAAACCCAAGATTGGGGGCAAATAGTTTTAAGGATTTTTCGTGAGAATCCTTCTCTAGGGTTACTGGGAGTAGCGGGAGGTGATTATAAGTCTCTAGCTCCTTCAAGTTGGTTTAGCTTTGCAGGATCAGAAGGATTTAAAGGAAAATATTACATAAATCTTCTTCAGGGCTTTAAATTTGAAAATCGTGATACTCTGCAGGAATATAGAAACCCTTACAATGAAAGACTATCAAAGGTTGCATGTTTGGATGGTGTTTGGTTATGTTCCACCAAGGAAATTTTTAGCAAAGTACAATTTGATGACTCCATGTTAAAAGGGTTTCATGGGTATGACTTGGACTTATCAATGGCTGTAAATTACCTTGGTAAGGATGTGGCAGTTACTTATGAAATACTCTTACACCATTTTTCCGAGGGGAAATATGATAAAGGGTGGTATTCGGATATTATCAATCTCCATAAAAAGTGGGCGTTTACGTTGCCCATTAGCTATGCTAAGGTATCTACTAGGGAAATATTTACATTAGAGAAGAGAATGTTTCGCCAATTTATTTACGAATGTCTTAGGAATGGTTATAGCAAAAATGAAATGTTAGAACTAATTTGTTATTCAAAAAGATCAAAAAAAATGTCTTGGAAATTGTTCCTAAAAATTGCCTTTTCTATTGTTGTGTATTCAGGAAAAAAATGATTTTCTTCTAATATTGAGCAGCTTCAATTTATAATTTAAAAAAGTCCATAGACCTAGTTGGGAAAGACATTCCCTTAGTTCAGAATAATCATGAATTTTTGTATCTGAAATGATATTTAAAAGTAATTGTTTTTTTAGGTGTGAGTTTAATTTCAACAATTTTGCTTTTAAATTACCTGATATATTCGAGTCGAGAAGTGTTTTATTTAAAACACTTCTAAAAGTAACTTCTCCATATTTTAAAGTTGTTTTGTTAATAGTGATACTTTGATGGTGTCTACGAACTAGGGCGTACGCTTTAGGGTCGATGTAGCAATGTAAACTGGCACCAGACAGAAGGCACCTTATCCAAAAAAGCCAATCCACTTTACTGTTTAGGCGTTCATTAAACCTGATGCAGTGCTTTTCAATAAAGCATCTGGGAATAAGAGGACTACTTATTACAGCAAAGTTGCTGACAAGTACTTTATCTAATAGCTCGTAAGCGAAGTTATTATAATTTGGCATCCATTTCTCACCCTTCATGAAAAAATCAGGAAAAAATTTAGATTGGTCATTATGGTTAAAGTAGTAACTTTCTGTGTATGAAATAGAACTTTTGGAAAGGCTATTTTGAAAAGAAAGTTGAGAGTGTAATTTGTCCTTACTAAGTAGATCATCTGCATCCAAAAATTGGATAAAATGGCCAGAAGCGTTATCTAATCCTATATTTCGAGCTCCAGCATTTCCTTTGTTTTTAATCTTTATATATATAAATCGATGATCTCCAACTGTAGATTTTTTTACTATTTTTTCTGTATTGTCTGTGGATCCATCGTCGACTATTATTGCTTCCCATACGGAATAAGATTGGTTTTTAAGGTTTTCTATAGTTTCGCCTATATAGTGGCCGTAGTTATAAGTCGGGATAATAATGGATACTTTTTTCGTAGAGTTTGTCATAATGAAATAGAATTAGCTAATGTGTTGTATATGCGTAATGATATCAATAATGACTGAGATATTAATAAGTTCCGACGACCTGTTCTGCAGCTCGATTCGAGAAGAAACACTGCATGTCCCGAGAAATCTCAGAAGAACCTCATTTCATTCTCGGTATTCTTCCGACCTTCGGTACTGGACAAGTTGTGAGAAATAAAATCTATGCCATTTGACAACCGCTTCAGACTGGTAAGAAAGCCTACGATCAAATAAGCTAGATATGTAGTTTTTTGCTCCAAATATTTTTGAAAATTCTATTTAATTTACTTGCACTACTTTTCTTACTTATAAAGAAAATTTCTTTTCTATTGACTAGTAAAAGTTTAAACAATTTAAAGTGTAAAAGTTGATTTTTTTTATTTTCAACTAAGTCATGAATTGTTTTTATAAGCATAGATTTTTTACGATTTTTTGAAGAGCCTAGTACTTTTAATATGGATATGTTAGATGAGGAGATGTATTCATCGGATTTTGTAGTGAGGGTGGGAGAAGTAATCGTCCCCTCGTGTTGTCTGTAATGCACTAATTTTTTATCTATATAAGATATAGTACCTACTTGAGTAGCTCTGAAGGCTATCCACCAATCGTAAAAAATTTCTTTGGGAAAAGGTATGATGTCATGGATTAAGTCTTTTTTCATTAATATGGAGTGTCCTGAAACACAATTATTAAAAAGAAAAGGTAGTGGGCTTCCCCCAGAGTACATATTTTTCATGTTACTGATACTATCCTTGAGAGGTTCACCTATTTCATTAACCATTAGAGAGTCGTGATAGACCAAGATATTGTTTTTTATTTCATTAACCTGAATTGCTATTTTGTTTTTATCCCAAATGTCATCTTGATCGGATAGAGCGATTAGGCTTCCTTGGCACAGAGAAATGGCCCGCTCAAAATTTTTAATAAAACCAAGGTTCGAAGGGTTTTGATATAGTTTAATTTTAGTTGAATACTTTTCTTGGTAAGAGCTAAGTAGTTCATACGTGGAGTCTGTTGATTGATCGTCCACAATAATTATTTCTAAATTAGAATAAGTTTGATTTAGAATGCTTTCCAGTTGAATGGATAAGTATTCGGAGCCATTATAGGTACATAGTGCTATTGAAACAAGTGGGGTGTTTTTCATGGATTCAATACTTCTTCTTTGATAACATTTAAATTCCCATAACCCCATTTCGTATCAGGTTCTAGGTGACAGCCCTCAGCCCATTCATTCCAGGCATTTATAAAGAAGAATTGCTTGTGAGCAGGTAGCATTTCTTCGGTATATGCCTTAACTCTTTTTATCCATATTCTGAACTCCTCAGGAGATGAGTTTTTAAAAATGAAGGCAAGTTTCTTTCTTCTGGCCGAATTGTCCCACGAAGGACATGCGCATCTATAATAGGTGTACTTTGGAATAGGTCTTTGAATCATATTATCCCTTAGTCCCGGATAACTGTAAATACCATTTTCATATATGGGGTCATTGCGTAGATTAAGGTTGTGCAGAAGCTTGAATAACAAGTATTTAGGTAGGTTCTGCTTAAATATTTTTTTTGAATTCATGGTATTATCTGGTGCAAACTCCATTGCCGAGTCAAAGCCATAAATAGTTGGATCAATATTCTTTTCAAAGCTTTCAGTCCTAATCAAATATAGACCATCAAATCCAGCTTTCTTCGCCTCCTCTTTCCATAATCTAGTGGCTTCTTTTATATATGGATGGGATTCAGTACGGTACATTAGGAGCATGGGTTTGTTATCAATCTTTATATAGCGTTCATCCTTGAAAAAGCGCATTAAATACTGAATATGCTTTCTGTCATCATCTAAACTATATTTTTGACCAATAAGGAGTTCTTTATCCTTGCCGTCCCACCTTCTGGTCCAATTTTCATTGGCCCACGAAAGACAAAAAGGGAAGTCAATATCTTTATTTTCTAACCATTGGTGCAAAGGCTTTTCCAAAAGTAATTTTCCGTTAAACCAATAATGGTAAAAACAAAAGCCGTAAATTCCATGCTCTTTTGCTATAATCGCCTGCCTTCTCATTACCTCTATATCATCCAGACAATAATAGTCGTCATTTAAGGGGACGTGTGGCTGGTAGTGTCCTTTAAACCGAGGAGTGGTTTTTCGTACATTTGTCCATTCTGTAAACCCCTTTCCCCACCATTCGTCGTTTTCAGGAATGGTGTGAAATTGTGGGAGGTAAATTGCTATTGGTTTAACTTGATTTGTCATTTTCCGACTTATTCTTCTATTTCACTAAACTGTTGCATATTCACTAATTTGCTGTAGAGGCCTTCTTGGGCTATCAGCTGCTGGTGGTTGCCTTGTTCGATGATGCGGCCTTCTTCTAGCACGACGATGATGTCCGCATTTTGGATGGTGCTCAGCCGGTGGGCGATCACCAGGGACGTACGGTTTTTCATCAGTTTGTTCAGGGCATCCTGTACCAGTTTTTCGGACTCCGTGTCCAGGGCTGAAGTAGCCTCGTCCAAGAGCATGATCGGCGGGTTTTTCAGTACCGCACGGGCGATGCAGATGCGTTGCTTTTGCCCTCCTGAGAGCTTCAGCCCTCTATCGCCCATGTTGGATTGGTAGCCTTCCTCACTTTGCATGATGAATTCGTGCGCATTGGCGATTCTGGCAGCTGCTTCCACTTCCTCGGCGGTAGCATTGGGCGTTCCGAAAGCGATGTTGTTAAAGATGGTGTCGTTAAAGAGGATGGACTCTTGGTTGACCATGCCCATCATACTGCGTAGGGAATCCATCGTGATGTGCGCGATGTCTGTGCCATCGATCAGCACTTGGCCTTTGTCCGGCTCGATAAAGCGTGGAATGAGATCCATCATCGTGGATTTTCCTCCTCCGGATGGGCCCACGAGTGCTACCATTTTTCCTTTCGGGATGGTCAGGTTGATGTCCTTTAGTACAGGTCTGCCAGGATAGGAGAAGGACAGGTCTTGGATTTCGATTTTATCGTGGAAGTCCTCGATAGCGACAGCGCCTTTTTGGTCGGTAATCGCAGGCTTTTCGTCGATCAGGTCCAGTACCCTTTCTCCGGCAGCAAGGCCTGAATGGATGGAGCTGAAGGCGTTGGTGAGGGCTTTGGCAGGCCGCATCACTTGGCTGAAGAGGGCGATATAGGCGATAAAATCGGAGGCACTGAGTTCGGATTCGTTATTGATGATCAAGGAACCTCCGTACAGCACAATCCCCGAAACCATGGCCACGCCAAGAAATTCAGACACCGGAGAACTCAATTGCTGCCTTTTGGCCATTTTTTTGCCCAGCGAAGAATACTTGACATTCTCATCATGGAATTTGTCCTTGATCATTTCGGTGGCGTTAAATGCCTTGATGATCTTGATGCCCGAAAGCGCTTCATCCAGGTAACTGATCATCACCCCATACAGGTGCTGCGCTTGGCTGGCTTGTGCTTTTAGTCGCTTGACGATCTGTGCGATGACAAAAGCCGAAACGGGAATCACCAGCAGTGAGAAAACGGTCAGCTTATAAGAAATGGCAAAGAGCATAAATATATACGCCAGCAATTGTAGCGGCTCTTTAAAGATCACCTGCAAGGTGCCGGTTACCGAAAACTGCACCACCTGCACATCAGAGGAAATCTTGGAAATGATATCTCCTTTTCGCTGATTGCTGAAATAGCCCACGTGTAGGTTCATTACATTGTCAAAGACCCTTTTGCGGAGGTTGAGCAAGGTGTGGATCCGGAGGTTTTCCATCACCAACTGACTGAAATACCTGAACAGGTTGCCCAGCATCACCGAGGCGATGATGACGGCACAGACCAGCTGCAGTGCGCCCAGCCCGCCATATTCCATTTTCACTTCATTGGCATAGAAGTTCAGGTAGCCAAAGACATCCGTCCAGCTTTCAGGCTTCACCACCGCGGCATCACCGTTGGTGTTGAAGAGTGTGCTCAACAAAGGGGCCAGCAAGGCCAAGTTCAGCGTATTGAAAATCACTCCCAACAAGGTGAAAATCAAGTAGGGAATGGCAAACTTCTCAATCGGTTTGGCAAACGCCAATAATCTTAAATAGGTTTTCACGTGTATTTATTCTACGTTTTTTTCGGCTTTCCGCCGGATTCATACAGCTTTACTTTCCTGCAAAGGTACATAATTCTAGACTAGTCATTAGTTTGACTAAGCAACCCCGAGTCTTCCCGTCACTGCGAGGAGGGACGACGCGGCAGTCCCCTGTCCCGAAGACGAGATTGCTTCATTCCGCTGTCGCTGCGTTCGTATGACGGGTAAGTGATGTGTTCGCGGTAAATTTTCACCATTTCTGAATATCATCCCACAAATCTTTCCAGTCAGGATTGAATGAGTTTATTAACTCTTTTTTCTTTTTTCGGCTTCCACCTTTTAATTGTTTTTCTCTAATAATAGCTTCTTCAATGGAATGAAAAGTTTCATAATAGACTAGTTTGTTTATATTATATCTGTATGTAAAGGATTTAGTACTTTCAGTGAATTTGTGTTCGTGTATTCTTTTAATAAGGTTTGATGTAACACCTACATAGAGGGTTGTGTTGTTTTTGTTTGTCAATATGTAAATGCATCCGCCTTTTTTCATTTTTCTTTCCTATCGTTATGTTTCCCGTCACTGCGAATCCGAGGAAGGAGGATGTGGCAGTCTCCTGTCCCAAAGTCCATCCTTTTCGAGGGGGTAATGTCCCTTATACGAGATTGCTTCACTCCGCTGCTCTCCGTTCGCAACGTTTTCCTATTTCGTTGCGAGGAGGAACGACGCGGCAGTCCCGTGTCCCGAAGACGAGATTGCTTCACTCCGCTGTCGCTGCGTTCGCAATGACGGGTTTCCATTCCAACCTACTAACTCTTTACCGTATCAAAAACCTCTTTCTTGATGTCAAACAGACTTTTTTGTCCTTGATGTTTTTGCATGAGCTTTTTCAATTTGGTTTTGGAGTGTGCGATCTCAGGTTGTTTTTTCCAGTAGGCCAAATAGGCCTTGATGATCCACCATTTTCCGAGCAGTACCCGTGGCATTATTTCGACTAGGATCAACTGAAAACGCCACTTCCATAGGTCCATTCCATCCAAATGGATGGCTTGTAGGATAAACTTGTTTCTATAAAGAAAGGGATAGAGCTTCTTTTTGGTATGGTGTTTTTTGGTGGTGGAGGAGACTTCGTGATGGCAGATGGACTGGTGGTCATAATAACACTTCCAGCCCATTCGCCAAGCCCTGAAGCTGAGATCCACGTCCTCGACATAGAAAGGAGAGTAGATTTCATCAAAACCACCCAGCTCAAGTAGCTTTTTGCGATCGATAAGGGCATTGGCACCGGAAAGGTAGGCGGTGGACAGCCACTTTTCCGGGTCCTTGGAGTAGTAGAAATGCGTGGCTTTAAACTTCATTCCCTGGAAGGCCATCATCCTGGCAGCGTCTTCTGTTTTGCCTTGGCTATTGATGATCTGCCCCATCACACCAAAAGTGTCCGATTGGTCAAAATACTTCCATAACCTGTCAAAGTAGTCTTTCTCCAAGGCCACATCCGAATTGAGCAACATGACCAGGTCATATTGGGCAGCCTTGATGCCTTGATTGCAGGTATAGGAAAAACCCTTGTTTTCGGAATTGACCAGTACTTGGACACTGGGGAAATGATGAGCTATAAATGCTGCCGATCCATCAGTAGAAGCATCATCCACTACGATCACTTCCACAGAAACTCCTGCTTGTTCAGTAGCTTCCAGTGTAGCAGGAAGGTACTTTTCCAGCAGATGCTTTCCGTTATAGTTTGGGATAATGACCGAAATGCTCCTTTTTTCTGGCATTGTTTTCTGCTTAAATAAGCCGCTAGTGGTAACAGTACGTAAAGGTCAGACAAAATGAGACATCACTTTTCGTTTTTTTACAACCTTTATTCACAAAAAGCCAAAGTTAATATTAATTAGAGGAAGAATGGTTAGAGTCAAGGGAAAAGACAGGGCAAAGGCATTTAAAAAAATGTTCCTATTTGCATTTATATCTGCCGTTCCTACGGAACTTACCCTTTTGTGTGTAATCATTTTTTCAGCCCATCCAGCCATTCGGCAATCTAGTGTCAAGCCAAACCTAAACCTACGTGTAATCCGGTGTGTCTTTTGGCCTATCTCTACGTTGCAAAGACTTCCTTAGCTACGTCTAGGGGCGTTTTTTACGCCTTGATCTCGTCCAAAATCCACTACCGCCTTACCCGTCATTTAAGCGTTGATGACCCTAGGCTACTGCGGTTTCCAATGTACAAATCGGGGCAAAGTGCCAGCGGCACGATAAATTTTGTAACCTGCGGATTCATCCGCAGGAGCTTAAGGTCTCCTCAAGCTCCCGAAGGAGTGCCAGCGGCACGGATGATAGCTATGCCTACACGAAAATTGTCCCCCTTCAAAACACTAAACGCGTTTGCCCTGAGTGAAAAGAAGAAAGAGCAAAGAACAAAATTTCTCCCCTTTTATGGGAAGTTAGGTGGGGTGGTTAGAATGAAAGAGAAACCTTATGAACTAGCCTGTACTAAGCTTGTCGAAGTGCCGTAAGGCTCAATCTGAGATTTATGGAATTCATGTTTTATATCGTTCCTGTGACCTCTAAGAAGGATATTTACCAATAACTGACGTTTTTATACTAATTAATTATAGTGGTTTGAGGTAAATTTGATCAGTGGAAATTCGTAGATGGTTTCTTAGGTTATATTCATTGGCCCAAAATAATTACAATGTTGAACAGTTGTTTTGTGGCATCGATCCAGAAGCGATGCCTTTATAAAAGTGTTTTTTTCCTGCTTTTTTGGTATGATTATGCATGATCGTGTCAGTAACCAACATAATTTGCATTATACACTAAGCTACAACGACTGTGGTCTGGCGACCGTCATCCGTGGCCAGTTTTCCGGCATAAATGACTGGTCAAACTATCCTACAGATATAAAAGCGGATAATCAAAAAACACCAACCTATAAACCTGTTGTTGCCCTAGCTTCACAAACTACCGATTGGGTGGTTTGTGGAGTGAAGGCAAAAAAACGGACACTGTCTATGAAAACACATAATATATTGAAAATTGGTCTTGCCTTCCTGCTGTACAGTTCATCTATAGGGTTATTATGGGCGCAGCAAATGATGTTTGCCGATTCTAGCAGGTTAGGCAGGCCATTTTCCAAGGATCCTCATGTGGTCAGGTTTGAAGGTCGCTACCTGATGTACTTTTCAGTTCCGCCCATTCCCGACCAACCTGGCGGATGGGGTATTGCGGTGGCCGAAAGTGATGATTTGGTCCATTGGGAGCGAATAGGGGAGATAGCAGCGACCGAAGAGTATGAAAAAAATGGCTTCTGTGCCCCAGGAGCATTGGTAAAGGACGGTAAGGTACACCTGTTTTACCAGACCTATGGCAACGGATCCAAGGATGCCATTTGCCACGCCTATTCCAGCGATGGGATTCATTTTACCCGCAATACCAGCAATCCTATTTTCGCACCTCCCGCCAATGACTGGAGCAATGGCCGCGCCATCGATGCAGAAGTGTATGCTTTCAAGGCACATTATTATCTGTATTTTGCGACCCGGGATCCTAAGGGCGAGATCCAGATGCAGGGTGTAGCCATGGCAGATGCAGACACGGACTTTGGCCGGGGTGAATGGACGATGGCAAAAGACGCCTCCATTCTCAAGCCGGAACTGGACTGGGAAGGAAAGTGTGTGGAGGGGGCTTCTATCATCAAACGAAATGGCCAACTCTATATGTTTTATGCCGGCAGCTATAACAATGCCCCCCAACAGGTAGGAGTGGCCGTCAGCAAGGATGGTGTGAACTGGAAGCGGGTTTTTGATCAGCCCTTTTTGCCCAATGGAAAGCCGGGAGAGTGGAATAGCAGTGAATCTGGCCATCCCCATATATTTGATGATAAAGAAACGGGGAAATCCTATCTTTTTTATCAAGGAAATGATGACAATGGCCACACCTGGTGGCTCTCCAATGTGGAAGTGGGATGGAAAAAGGGAAAACCTTACCTGAAGGAATAAGTAGCGAAATCAAAAAGGAAAATGAAAAAAATGAAAACGAACTGGCTTGGTTTTTTGTTGGCTCTTTTGACTGTTTCAGCGTGTCAGTCTACCAAAGAAAAAAGTCAAAATGAAAAGGCAGTCAAGCCATTGGCCATCGTCAATCCCGTCTTTCCGGGAGATCACCCTGATCCGACCGTAGTAAAAGTAGGGGAGTATTTTTATGCTTCTGCCACATCCAATGAATGGGCACCGCTCTTCCCGATCTTCAAGTCAGCCGATTTGGTAAATTGGGAAATCGTAAATTATGTCTTTCCGGAGGGCGCTCCTGACTGGGCAAGGAACAATTTCTGGGCCCCAGAATTGGCCTATGATGAAAAACAAGGGAAGTTTTATGCTTATTACACGGCAAGGGATAAAGAAAGCAACCGGCTTAGCGTGGCGGTGGCCAGCGCAGATTCCCCAGAAGGCAAATTTACCGATCATGGTCCATTGGTAGCCCAAGAGGCAGGCTCTATCGATGCCTTTGAAGCTCGGGACGAAAATGGCAAGCTATTTTTAACCTGGAAGGAAGATGGGAACAGCCGAGGACTTCCCACACCGATTTGGGCACAGGAAATCAACGAAGAAAGGACCAAGCTGCTCGGAGAACCCCATGAGCTTTTTCGCAATGATCAGGAATGGGAAATGCACCTGATCGAAGGCATCAGCATTTTCCGGAAAAATGATTACTTCTACGCAACTTATTCGGCAGGAGCCTGCTGTGACGTGGCCTGTAATTACAGGGCAGGGGTAGCCAGGGCAAAAAACCTGTTAGGCCCTTGGGAAAAGTACGAAAAGAATCCGGTGCTGATGGATAATGCCGATTGGAAATGCGCGGGACATGGCACCGTGGTCAAAAAAGGGAATGAGCATTATCTGCTCTATCATGCGTATAGTACCGAGGGAAGTGTCTATGTAGGACGTGAAGGAGTGCTTGAAAAAATCAATTGGACAGAAGATGGCTGGCCTGTTTTTGAGAACAAGGCTACCTATGACCGGGAAAAAGCTTCGCTGACATTCACCGATGATTTTAGCACAAACCTCAATCCGATCTGGCAGTGGCGAGTGACCCAGGATATTCAGTACTCCACTGGTGACCAAGGACTCCTTTTGGCTGCCTCAGAGGAAAATGAGCAGCTGGGTACCCTGTTGGTGCAGAAATCCACCTCTCCTGATTACTCCATCGAAGTGACGATCGACCCCGCTAAAAGCGACGCTATGGGAGGGATCCTTCTGGTGGGCGGTGCCAATAACGGATTTGGCGCACCTGTGGCTGGAATGGGCATAGCGGTGACTGATGGAGAAGTACAGGTGATCGAAAATCGCGACCAAGAACTGGATGTAAAAGCAACAGAGGGACTGGCAGGAAATACCTTGTTGAGGTTGAAAATGGAGGTGGTCGAAGGGCATTTATTGCGGTTTAGTTACCGTCAGGACGGTGCGGAATGGTCCACTATCGGAGCACAGTATGATGCAGCACATTTGGTTCCGTGGGGCATGGGGTACCGCTTGGGGATTTTTGCCAAAGGCAAGTCAGGTCAACAGGTGAACTATAAGCAGGTAAATATCTCAGCGAATTGATTGATTGGCTGAAGTTTATCCTGTCTGTCATTGGGAGCTTTGTAGGCAGTGATGAAAGGGGAGGGCAGATAGGGGGGCATGAAGCCATCTTGTTTTCGAGCAAAAGATTGCTTCACTCCGCTGTCGCTGCGTTCGCTATGACGGTTTAAGAAGAACAATATTAAGAAATACATATAACCCACTTTATAATGAGAACTACGTTAGCAATAACAGCACTGGCACTGGCCGGGACAGTAGCTTGCCAGTCAAAAACCTCCAACGATAGCACGTCGACTTCAGTAAAAGCCGAAGAGACGAAACGTGCTGGAAACCCGATCGTGGAAGGTTGGTATGCAGATCCGGAAGGAATTATCTATGGGGATACTTATTGGATTTATCCTACTTATTCGGACGACTATGAAAAGCAAGTCTTTATGGATGCTTTTTCTTCTAAGGATCTTGTGAACTGGACCAAGCATGAGCGCATCATTGACACTACAGAGGTAAAATGGGCAGAAAAAGCCATGTGGGCACCAGGTGTCATCAGCAAGGACGATAAGTATTACCTGTTTTTTGCGGCAAACGATGTGCATGAAGGTGAAGTGGGCGGTATCGGAGTGGCTGTGGCAGATCAGCCGCAGGGACCGTTCAAGGATTTGCTCGGTGAGCCCTTGATCAATGAGATCGTAAATGGCGCCCAGCCGATTGACCAGTATATCTTTAAAGACCAAGACGGTACCTATTACATGTACTACGGTGGTTGGGGGCACTGTAATGTGGTGAAGCTCAACGATGACTTTACCGGTATCGTGCCATTTGAAGATGGAGAGTTGTACAAGGAGGTGACACCTGAAGGCTATGTGGAAGGACCGTTCATGTTTATTAAAGATGGCAAATATTATTTTATGTGGTCTGAAGGTGGCTGGGGTGGTCCGGATTATTCGGTGGCCTATGCGATTGCAGATAGCCCTTTTGGTCCTTTTGAAAGAGAAGATATCATCCTCCAGCAAGATGCGGAGGTAGCCACTGGTGCTGGTCACCACTCGGTGCTACATGCTCCGGGAGAGGAAGATTACTATATCGTTTATCACAGAAGACCACTTACGGAAACCCACCATAATCACCGGGCGACCTGTATCGATAAGATGGAGTTTGATGAAAACGGAAAGATCAAACCAGTGAAAATCACGTTTGAGGGAGTGGCTGCTGATCCGTTACAGTAGTTTCCAGACGTAGCGGGAGGAGGAAGTGTATGACGACTTTACTGTTCGGGATTTGTAATCCCGAGCTGGGATAAGGGGGATTTGGAATCTCCCTAGACCATTTGTGAGTAGCACAAACATCAATAAGGATATAGATCTTCGGTAACTTACGTGCATTAGCCTGACGGCTAAGGTTTGTCGCCAGATAGAGAAGTATGACGAAGTTATCTTGGTTTCACTATGTGGGACTGCTGCATTTGCAAGGACGCTACGATTTAACAGGGAAATTCTTGGGCCGATTTAAAAACAATTATGATAAAGAAACCTATAAACCTACTTGCCTCCCTTAGTTTGGCAGTAATGCTGCTGAGCTGTGGAGGTAAGCAACATACAGAAGAAAAAGAAGCAACTATTCAGGAAACATCCTCAGAAGTAAACGGAGAAAGATGGAGCAAGGAAAAAGCCAAGTCCTGGTATGCGGCCCAAGATTGGCTTGTTGGCGCCAATTTCAATCCTAGTAACTCCATTAATCAATTGGAGATGTGGCAGAAGGATACTTTTTCGCCAAAACTGATCGATAAAGAACTGGGCTGGGCAGAAGATATCGGCATGAACACCATGCGAGTGTACCTGCATGACCTGGCATACCAGCAAGACCCTGAGGGTTTTTTGGATCGAATGGACCAAATGCTGGTACTGATGGAAAAACACCACATGAAGCCATTGTTCGTGATTTTTGATTCCTGCTGGGACCCCTTTCCTGAGGCGGGTACACAGCGCGCTCCTAAGCCACATGTCCATAATTCCGGTTGGGTACAAAGCCCCGGCTACTACGCCCTGGAAGACAGTACGCAATATCCAAGATTGGAAAAATATGTAAAGGCTGTCGTGAGTAGATTTGCCAATGATGACCGTATTTTGGGCTGGGATATCTGGAATGAGCCGGACAATGACACGGGCGTTTCCTATAGGGATAAAGAGCATCCAAACAAGGTAGAATATGTGCTTCCCTTGATGAAAGATGCTTTTGCCTGGGCAAGGTCGCAACACCCTTCACAGCCACTGACCTCTGGTGTATGGCTGGGAGATTGGTCTTCTGAGGAAGCGATGACGCCACTCCAATTGGCACAGCTCCACCTTTCTGATATCATCTCCTTTCACAACTATGATTCACCAGCAGAATTTCAAAAGCGCATCGATTGGCTGAAGCGGTATGATCGGCCGATGCTTTGTACAGAATACATGGCCCGTCCAAACGGCAGCACCTTTGAAGGCTTTTTGCCTATTGCCAAGGAGGGAAATATAGCGATGTTCAACTGGGGATTGGTAGATGGAAAAACCCAGACCAAGTATCCTTGGGACAGCTGGGAGAAGGAATATACTGCCGAACCAGCCCTTTGGTTTCATGAAGTATTCCAAACGGATGGTACCCCGTATAAAAAATCCGAGACAGATTTGATCAAGTCCTTGACTGCGAGATGATAAAGGACGTGTGGTTTTTTGGAATAGTAATGGTGATGACTTCCTGCTTTGGTGCGGGAAGTACTCCGGATCCCAACAACTATACGATTCGCTGGGATCAATCCACGGTACAGAAAGTTTCAGGAGATGGGTATCACTATGCAGGCTATGCCAGATGCCGGGAATTGGCAGATGGTAACCTAGGGCTGGCGTATGAAGGCAATGGCAATATATTTTTTAGAATCAGGACAGAAAAGGGGTGGCAAGCGCCAGTTCTCGTGGCTGCTGGGGCTCCTGATGTAGGAATGGCGGTGCCGGATTTTACTGTTTTGGACGATGGAGATGTATTGCTGGGCTATAATCCGCGACCAAGGAGAAATGCCGAGGATAAGCATTTCGGCATTCGTACGGTAAATAGCACGGACAATGGAACGACCTGGAAAGATGACCAGCTTGTGTATGAAGCAGGAGCGAGCTTCGGTGATGGCTGCTGGGAGCCTGTGTTTCTCCAACTTCCGGATGGTGATATCCAGCTTTACTTTGCCGATGAAAGCATCTTCACCCAGTCCGATGAGCAGCGAATAGCCATGATAAGTTCCTCCGATGGTGGTAACACTTGGACTAAAACCCCTAAGACGGTGAGTTTTAGAGCGGGTGCCAGAGATGGTATGCCTGTACCAGTATGGTTAGCAAAAGAAAAACAGGTTGCGCTAGCGATAGAGGACAATGGCAGCGGCCCCTTCAAACCCTATATTCTTTTCAGTGAAGGGAAGGAATGGGAAGAGATCGGGGGAGATTCTGCCCGTCGACGCTATGCCATGTCAGACAGCCTTCCTGAGCAGGATTATGCGGGAGCTCCTTATTTGGCCAAGGCACCCAATGGACTTGTATTACTGTCTTTCCAATGGGGTGACCGGTTAGAGGATGCGCAGATGGCCGTAGCGATAGGGGAAGAAAATGCCCGGAATTTCACCAATACTACTAGGCCATTTGATTTGCCAAGGGGTAAAACCGGCCACTGGAACAGCCTTACGGTATTGGAAGATGGGAAGATACTGGCCCTGACGAGTACCAATGGATATTCTGAAAATGGTAAGACGGAGGTATGGATGATCGAAGGAGAATTGGTCAGAAAATAGTTTAACCCAGATTATGCGTTAGGAATCGTAGTGAGAGCTGAAATTGCAAGAAAATCAGTTAGTTTGGAGGCATTAGCGTAGCACCGCTACGGTAATGCCGAAAACTAAAGTGAAACGGCTGATTTTGAAGCAGTTTAAGGTCGCAACAGATAGGCTAATGCATATTCCGGGTTTAAAATACAGGTGAATTCCCATGAGGTCTTCCTTGGCTTGATACTATTCAGTAAGCATTAAAATTATGAACAATACCATCCAACATCCCCATCTTCTACAGACAAAGCAACATTTTGACATACTGGATGGATTAAGAGGGGTTGCTGCGGTAATCGTGGTGGTTTTTCATTTTATGGAAATCATTATCCCCGATTTTACCGTCAATTTTCTGGCGCATGGATACTTGGCGGTTGACTTTTTCTTTTGCCTGTCGGGATTTGTCATTGCATATGCCTATGACAGTAGGATAAGCAAAATAGGTTGGGCTACTTTTCTGAAATTGCGATTGATTAGGCTCCACCCGTTGGTGGTCATGGGAGCGATTATTGGATTGGTGGCCTTTGTTATCGATCCTTTTGTGCCATTGGTGGATGATTATAGCCTAGGGCAAAACATCGGCATGTTCTTGTCTGCTTGTTTGATGGTTCCTTATCCGATCGTTCCCGAGCGTTATTTTAATATTTTCCACCTCAATCCCCCGACTTGGTCGCTCCTATGGGAGTATGTGGCCAATATCATCTATGCGCTAGTGCTTTTTAAACTCCGGAATAAAATGCTGGGGATACTTCTGGCGATAGCGGCTGTTGTGTTGGTATATACGATTACAGTTTATGGAAACTTAAGCATTGGTTGGAGTGGTGATAATTTCTGGGGTGGCGGGGCTCGGATATTTTATTCCTTTTTGGCAGGGATGCTAGTATACAGGGCTGGATGGATCATAAAATCAAAGTTAGGGTTTAAGTCACTGACAGTCTTGTTAATGCTGGCCTTTTTGATGCCTTATTCTGATGCCACTAATGTGATTTTAGAACCGCTGATTGTTTTGTTTTATTTGCCTTTTTTGGTGGCACTGGGGGCAGGGGCGCAGTTAGCTCCTGGTGATAAAAAGTTGTGTGTCCTGTCTGGACAAATTTCATACCCGCTTTATATGGTGCATTATCCCTTCATTTGGTTGTTTTACAGTTATTGGGAAAGTTCTTCTCCATCCTTTCAAGAGCAGATTTTCATCATGTGTGTGGGTACTGTTTTATTAGTTGGTTTTGCATATGCGGTCATGAAATACCTCGACATTCCGATCAGAAAATACCTGAAAGCAAATCTAAAAAAACGACAAATAAAGGGAAGTACGGCCTAGGGTTAAATGCAGCTTTTTGTGTTCACCCTAGAGTTTACCAGTTATTTCAAACTGTTATGAGTTTTGATACGGATAAGGTAGGGAAGTATTTGTCTGAAGATGAATTGGGTTTTTATCATTGGTCTTTATATACCTGTGGGTTTAAAAAAATGTAAGGATTGATCGCTATTTTTGCGAATAACTGAATTTTTGTACACCTTTAGGGAGATTATCACCCTCACTCTACCGCATTTATGTCCTTTTCAGAACTTAATCAAAGTGAAAACAGTACCATTGAGCAGCTTGTCGATGGGAATGAACAAGCTTTCTCAGTGCTTTTTGAGGAGTATTCCCCTCAGGTGTACTATATCGGACTTAAGTACTTGAAATCACAGGATTTGGCCAATGATGTGGTGCAGGATACGTTCCTTAAACTCTGGAACTACAGGTCACACATCGATGCTTCCCAAGCGATCAAGCCGCTGATCGTAACCTTTGCCAAGCGAATAATTCTCAATCTGATCCGTGACGAAAAAAGGAAAATTGTCAAACACTTGGAGATCTATACCATGTCCAGTAATTCTTCCAACAAAACCGAGGAACAGATTATTTTCAATGAGACCAATCAGGTGTACCAAGAAGCGGTAAAGTCCCTTCCCGAGCGGAGGAGAGAAGTTTTTTTGCTTAAATCTGCCCAAGGAAAAAGCAATGAAGAAGTGGCTGAGGAGCTGGGCTTATCTGTCAATACCGTCAAATCCCAATACACCAAAGCCCTGCAGGCCATCCGGGCATTTGTCTCCAACTACTACTCCGTCCTGGCCATTGCAGTAGCAGCGGCCGAGAGGTTGTAGTTTTGAAGTGAGCATGAAAATAGTGCAGTCTGGAAACTTGGTGCCTTCGAGCCTTTGTGGCCAATGAGGTAAGTGGTATTGAGTTTAAAAACTCAATGCTCGTGGTTCCGCAGCACAGCAGTCGGAGCAACTGGCTTTGTTTTTTTGAAGTGAGCATGAAAATAGTGCAGTCTGGAAACTTGGTGCCTTCGAGCCTTTGTGGCCAACGAGGCAAGTGGTATTGAGTTTAAAAACTCCATGTTCGTGGTTCCGCAGCACAGCTGTCGGAGCAACTGGCTTTGTTTTTTTGAAGTGAGCATGATAATAGTGCAGTCCGGAAACTTGGTGCCTTCGAGCCTTTGTGGCCAACGAGGCAAGTGGTATTGAGTTTAAAAACTCCATGTTCGTGGTTCCGCAGCACAGCTGTCGGAGCAACTGGCTTTGTTTTTTTGAAGTGAGCATGATAATAGTGCAGTCCGGAAACTTGGTGCCTTCGAGCCTTTGTGGCCAATGAGGCAAGTGGTATTGAGTTTAAAAACTCCATGTTCGTGGTTCCGCAGCACAGCTGTCGGAACAACAGGGACTTATGACCGTTTCCTTTACAAAATCAATTTGTTCTGAAGGGATTTTATTATACGTGTAATTTTTTTAGCTTTACGTAAAGAAAATAGTGATTAAAAATGGATACTAAAATAACGCTTTCCTTTGAAAAGGAGACGATTAATAAGGCCAAGGATTTTGCTAAGAAAAATAATATCAGCCTATCCAGGTTGACCGAGTACCTTTATGATCAGATCACTTCTGGAAACTATCAATCCCTAGAAGAGCTGCCCATTGCCGATTGGGTGAGTCAGGTAGCGGAAGGGGAAGCATCATACATCAAAAGAACCGATAGGAAGCAGTTAAAAGATGAATTTTTGAAATCAAAAAAATGAAGCTTTTTTTGGATGCCAATGTACTGGTCTCCGTCCTGAACAAGGAGTATCCGTTATTTCCTTTTTCGGCGAGGGTGGTAAGTTTGGTCGATAGGAAGGAATATCAAGTGTATACTTCACCGATATGCTTGGCCATTGCGTTTTACTTTTCAGAGAAGAAATATGGAACGAAAGTAGCACGCCATAAAATACGCATGTTAAGTGCAAAACTATCCATTGCGTCTGTGACCGCTGAGACAGTCCTTCAGGCTAGTACAGATGACAAAGTACATGATTTTGAAGATGGATTGGAGTATTATTCAGCTATGGAGGCAGGTTGTGAATATATCATCACTGAGGACCGTGGTGGATTTTATTATGCTGCGATTCCCGTGATGGATAGTCGGACGTTTATCATGGAGTTTTTTGGAAAATCAATGTAGTCACCTTCAAAAGTGCCCTTCGTCAGCCACAGCTGGGAGCATGATAATAGTGCAGTCTGGAAACTTGGTACCTTCGAGTCTTTGTGGCCAACGAGGTAAGTGGTATTGAGTTTAAAAACTCAATGTTCGTGGTTCCGCAGCACAGCTGTCGGAACAACGGGTTGATTCACGTCTATTGTTTTTGATGTTAAACACCATGACCCAAAGTCTGAAGACTTGGTGGGTTTGGGTCGAAGTCTGAAGACTTTGACCATTCGAGATGGCATTGTGTTTAAAAACTCAATGCTCGTGGTTCCGCAGCACAGCTGTCGGAACAGCAGGTGATACCTTAACCTCCCAACTTTGCAACATTACTACCTCCCAACTTTCTAACCTTACGACCTATTCCACAGTTTTTTAAACTTTTTTTAACATTGGGGTAATACTCGGGGCATGCTGGGGTGTATACCTACCAAACACCCCAAGTCAATGAACCGACCTACTGAAGAGCAGTTATCAGATTATGTTAACAATCACCTGAGTCCGAAGGATGCCAAGAAGGTGCTGGAATGGCTTTCTACGTCTGATGGACAAGCCTATCTAAACCAGCGACTGGAAGCGGATTTTGCGGCATTGGACCAGGGACAGAAGACATTGCTTAAGCCCAAAGTGACTGCAGATGATATTCTTAGAAGTGCCGAATCCCAGCAAAAACAACCTGCGATGGTCAAGCAACCCCCCAAATGGGGAGTGGCCAGACTAGCGGCATCTGTCGCTCTCATAGTAGCCATGCTAGGTGGACTGATCTATTTCCTTACCGGATGGACTACTTATGAAGAGTACCAGACGGCTTTTGCGGAATCGGCAGATGTACGTCTCCCTGATGGATCGATAGTGCACATGAGTGGAAACAGTAAGCTGAAGTTTGCCAAAGAATGGGGGAAGGACGAAGCCCGTGAGGTATGGTTTGAGGGAGAAGGGTACTTTGATGTGGTAAAGAAGCAGGCTGCCAATAAGTTTACCGTGAAGACACCACGAAACTTCGACGTGCAGGTATTGGGCACGACCTTTACCGTCACTGCTCGGGAGTCCGCATCACGCGTCGTGCTGGAGACGGGGGCCATTGCTCTCCATGTCGCCAATGACAGTGGTGCCGATCAGATCATGATGGCGCCTGGGGACTTGGTGGAAATGGACCAGACCAATGACCTTTTGATCAAAAAAGAAGTCCGGCCGGAAATCTATACCAGTAGAAAAGACGATAAGCTGGTTTTCGATAAAACACCCCTAAAAGAAATTACCCGAATTCTTAAAGATGACTATGGCTTTACCGTTGTGGTCAATGATTCCGAAATCCTCGAGGAGAAATTTACAGGTGTAGTGCCATCCAAAGACGTGGAAACCTTACTGGCGGGCCTGCGGAGTTTGTTGGATGTCAAAATCATCCGCGATAAAAACATCATAAAATTGATTCACTAACCATTTATCCCATAAACTTATGAAAGTAAAGTTTTTACCGATTATGGGCTGCCTTTTGATTGGGAACATGGGTTGGGCCAATGTGCAACAGCAGAAGGCCCTTTCCTATAACTACCAAATCGAAAATACCAGCCCCACAGCTATAAAGAAGGTCAGTTTGACAAGCCTTCTCAAGATGGTAGAGAAAAAATATGACGTGTCCTTTCTCTATAAAGATGAACTTAGCCATGAGGCCATTCTTGGTGATGCCACATTGCTCGATGGATTGTCCTTCGGGGAGGCGCTAAAAATGATCAACAGTAAAAATCCCGACCTGGAATTTAACCGTATAAAAGCTGATTTTTATACGGTTAAGCTAAAGGAAACCAAAACGGGATTGCCACTGGCAGCTGGACGGAGACCTGAGAATGCTACGTCCAAAGCTTCCAAAAGCATCGCCAGGAATATTTCCGGTACTGTAAGTACAAGCGACGGAGAAACACTGCCGGGTGTCAGTATCATGATCAAAGGCACCACCAAAGGCACCGTTACCGATCTGGACGGAGGTTTTACGCTTAGTGCTCCGGATGGCCAGGTGACCTTGGTGATCTCCTTCGTGGGGTATAAGAAAAAGGAAGTGGTCGTTCCTGCAGGAGAATCCACCGTGGAGGTGGTCATGGACAATGACGTCCAATCGCTGGATGAAGTGGTGGTGGTCGCCTATGGAGAGCAGACCAAAGCCTCCTTTACCGGTGCAGCGGTGGACGTGAAAATGGACAAAGTACAGGGTGCTCCCCGTGCATCATTTCAGGAGAGTTTGCAGGGAAATATAGCGGGGGTACAGTCTGCCGCTTCTTCAGGCCAGCCAGGTTATGCACCAAACATCCGCATCAGGGGTGTAGGCTCCATCAATGCGAGCTCGGATCCCTTGTATGTGGTCGATGGAATTCCTGTGGTAGCGGGAAATATTTCCCAGATTGCTACAAGTTCCAATACCATTGCCGGCTTAAATCCCAATGATATTGCTTCAATGACGGTGCTGAAGGATGCTTCTGCCACTTCGATCTATGGATCCAGGGGGGCAAATGGCGTGATCCTTATTACCACCAAGCAAGGGAAGTCTGGAAAGACAAAGTTTGACGTGAGCATGCAGCGCGGTACCAGTCAAGTGCTGCTGGATGATCGCAATAAGCCATTGTCTACCCCAGAGCTGGCAGAGCTATTGGTAGAATCCAGGGTAAACAATGGGGATACGCCGCAAGAAGCCGAAGACTATATCTATAGCCGAATAGATGAAAGTATCAATACCAATTGGTTTGATGTCATTTCCCGGGACGGAACTTACCAGCAATATTATATCAGTGCATCCGGCGGGAATGAGAAGACCAATTTTTATTCTTCCATTGGCTATTATGATCAGGAGGCACCTATCATTGGTATTGATTATGAAAAGCTCAATGCAAAAGTGAATGTGCGCCATGCAGCCACTGAAAAGCTCACGCTGGACTTCGGATTGGCGGCCAATACGCAGCTGATGCATACCAATAGTGAAGCAGGAAGCGCCAATAATCCGGTGAGAAGTATGTTCAGGGAAGTACCTTGGGAGCCCGTTTACAATGAAGACGGTAGCTATAATACGGACATCTTATTGACCTATAACCCTGTAGGGCTGGTCAATGAAAATATCAGGGAGACCAGATTATACAATGCGTTGGGAAATGTGGGGCTGAAGTACGACATCATGGATAATTTTTCCTTCGAGACGAAAGCTAATTTAGATTTTAACTTAGCGGATGAATTTCGGTATGATAACCCATACTTTGGCGAAGGACGTAATGATGGAGGCCGTGGTCGTGCCTATACCAATATTGTGGTCAACTGGAATGTTACCAACCTCCTGAAATACCGTTGGGCGATAGATGATAATAACAGCATTGCCTTTACCTTGGGGCAAGAAGCGCAGAAGATTTCTGCCAATTCGGTGTATGCATACGCCAGTAATTACGGTGCCCCAGGCTTGACCACACTGGCCAATGCCTCTGTTTTTAAAGATGCTTCCTCGGAAAAAACCGCTTCTTCCATTACCTCATTTTTCCTAAGCGCTAATTATTCGTTCTCTGACAAATATTACTTTAACGTAACAGGAAGACGGGATGGGTCGTCGCGTTTTGGTTCGTCTGTCCGATATGCAAATTTCGGCTCAGTGGGACTTGGATGGAATATCCATAGAGAAGAATTTTTCGATGTGGGTTTTGTGGATGAGCTGAAGCTCCGTGGGAGTTACGGTATCAACGGTAACCAAGGAATAGGTGATTTTGAATCCCGAGGATTGTACAATACGGGGAATGATTATAATGGCCTCCCCGGATATGCTTATTCCCAACAGTCCAACCCTTACCTGACATGGGAAAAAAACAAGCCACTGAACATTGGTTTGGATTTCAGGATCTTTGAAAGGCTAAGTGGTACGGTCGAATATTATAACAGAATGACTTCTGACTTACTGCTAAATGTGCCGATTTCAGGAACAAATGGTATCACAAGTTACATGGCAAATATCGGAGAGATGCAAAACAGAGGTTTGGAGTTTAGCCTGAGTTCTGTGAATATCCAACAGCCCGATGGGTTGCAGTGGACGACCGATTTTAACTTGACCACCAATAAAAATGAAGTGGTAACGCTAAAGGATGGAGAAGATATCGTCGACGGACAATATATCCGTCGCGAAGGAGCTGACTTCTATACGTTCTACATGCCTGGTTATGCTGGGGTGGATCCAGACAACGGTGATGCACTCTGGTACACGGATGCATCCGAAAGTGAAACGACCAACGATTATGGAAATGCCGATCCGTACGAGCATGGAAATGCGTCGCCTAAGTTCTTTGCCGGATTGAACAACACCTTTAATTATAAAGGTTTTGGCCTGTCCTTCCTCTTTTACCTGAACTATGGCAATAAGGTCTATGACTACTGGGGCAGGTACCTGGCCAGTGATGGAAGTGCCCAGCTCAATGACCGAGGTAATATGAGCAGAAAAATCTATGAGCGGAGATGGCAAGAGCCCGGGGACATGACAGACGTGCCCAAAGTGGTATGGGGAAATACCCAGTCGGGAAGCTCCAGCCAGCATTCTACGCGCTTTCTGTATGATGGCACCTATATTCGTCTGAGGGATGTGACCCTTTCCTATAACCTTCCCAATTCACTGCTGAGCAAGTTGAAAATCAACAATGCGAGGATCTACCTTCGAGGCAATAATGTCTGGACTTGGGTGAAGGATAAAAATCTTGAGTCTGATCCAGAAGTGGGTATTGCGGGGATGACTGACTTGAGAATCCCTACATCCAGACAGTATTTGTTGGGCATTGACTTTTCATTCTAAACCACTGAAACCATGAAAAAATTACATTTATATATGATCACAGGAGCGCTCACGGTGGGAAGTATGTCTTCTTGCAGCGAGTCCTTTCTTGAGATTGATCCAGAGCAAAGTGTGTCCACCAATAACGTGGTGACCGATGTCAATACCCTTCAGACGGCCCTTAACGGGGTTTATAGCAAACTGCAGGATGATGGGTACTACGGCAGGTCGGTATATGTGATCCCAGAACTAATGGCGGATAATCTTTACCTAAGCCTTAGGAATACGGGAAGGTACTTGGATTACCATAATTTCATCGTTCGTGAGCAGGATTCCTATGCAGAGGACCTCTGGAATACTTCCTATGAAGTAGCGATCAATGCCACTCGTGCCATTCAGGGTGGAGAGGCCTTGGAGGTGTCCGGCGATCAGCAGAATACTGCCAACCAATTTATCGGAGAGGCATATGCCTTGAGGGCTTTGGGGCATTTTGACTTGACCAGGTTCTTTGCCCAGCCGTATAATTTTACAAGTGATGCCAGCCACCTTGGTGTGCCGGTAATTGCCAGCATCGGAGATGATCCGATCTCTCCGGCAAGAAACACGGTAAAAGAGGATTTTGACCTGATCATTGCCGACTTGAACCAAGCCATCAGCATGATGAGCAGTGGAAGTGCCAATGGAACATTTTCTGTCAATGCTGCCAAGGCTTTGCTTTCCAGGGTGTACCTTTATACAGGACAATATGACCTGGCCGCCCAGCATGCCACCGAGGTGATCGATAGTGGCGATTATGAGCTAATGTCAGCCGCCAATTACAGCACCATATGGGCGCCGGATTACAATTCTGAAATCATCTTCGAAATCGTCAATACCTTGGCCGATAATGCGGGAACCAACGGATTGGGACATTTCTTTGCTGAGGAAGGTTATGCGGATGCCTTGGTTACAGAAGAGCTGTTTGGACTGTATGCTGATTCTGATGCACGGAAAACGGCCATTGTCCGAAAGCCTAAAAATGGGGCAGAAGATGATGCCTTGTTTGTGATGAAATTTCCCCAAGGAGCTTTGCAGGATGACAATGTAAAGATCCTTCGGTTGGCAGAGCTGTACCTGATCAGAGCGGAGGCCTATGCGAAAACCAATCAGCCTGCCCTCGCACTTGAAGACCTGAATACCATCCGGCAGACCAGGGATCCTGAAGCGGCTCCGGTAGCGGCCAGTGGGGATGAATTGCTTGGGAACATCTTGGAAGAACGCAGAAAGGAACTGGCTTTTGAAGGACATCGCTTGTTTGACCTCAATCGTAACAAGATGGATGTCACTATCGATCAGGGAGAAGAAGTCATCGAAGCTTCCTACCCGAATGACCGATTTATCCTGCCCATTCCATTGTCAGAGCTGAATGCAAACCCGAATATAGCACCTCAAAACGATGGTTATTGATTAACTGGTTGAGGAAACGGGCGAGGGGATACTGGTATTCCCTCGTTTGTTTTATATTGCCCTCATATGCATTATAAATTGACTATATAGGAATCAAACCTTACCCTTAGTAGTCGGAAAAGGCCCAATGCGGATGGAACAAAGAATAATAGACCAATTGATGAAAAAGAAATACATAAGCTTGCTGATAGTGGGGTTACTCTCGTTCACACTGGCATGCCAAAGGAGCAAAGTGGTTTTTGAAGAAGGCCATCCCAAGGCAGAAAAGTTGGACAGCCTATTTCACTATTTATATGCTGAAGACCTGTTTAATGGAGCCGTGGCGGTAGTGGATGAAGGGGAATTGATCTTCAAGAAGGCCTACGGACTGGCCAATCTGGAAGACAGCAGTGCTTTCGAGACCAACACTGCTATGGAGGTGGCTTCTGTTTCCAAGCAGTTTACTGCTTCGGCAATCATGCGCCTTGCCCACGAGCACAAGCTTTCCATAACAGATGATATCCAGGCCTACCTGCCTGATGGATTTCCCTATGAAGGCATTACCATCAAGCATCTCTTGAGCCATACTTCGGGCATGCCTGATTATACCGGGTATTTCATTGATCATTGGCCCGAAGATCAGCTCGCAAACAACAAGGACATCGTCGCTTATTTCATCAAGCATCAACCTCCTGTGAAATTCGCTCCGGGAACAGACTATGATTATAGCAATACCGGCTATGTGCTGCTAGCAGAAATAGTAGAAAGCGCATCTGGAATGCCACTGGACACCTATCTTGAAGATGAGCTTTTTGGGTCTTTTGGATTGGAGCATGCAGGGTTTTATCAGCGTGCTGAGATTTATGGTATGTCCCACTACGCACCCTCATTCAGGTGGTCTGCTGATTCGTGCAGATATATTCGACCGGAGCATCTGCCGGGCAAGGCCTATTATTCATTCCTTAGTGATCGACTGGGGCCGGGGAGGCTTTCATTGAGTGTGGAAGACCTTTTGCGCTGGGACCGGTTACTCTATACCGATGATTTTCTCTCAGAGGAAAATAAGGAATCCATGTTTACTCCCGTGGAATATGAAGGGGTGGATACCGATTATGGTTTTGGCTGGCACAATTATGAAGATGATCAAGTGGGGCCAGTGAGCTATCACACAGGAAGCTGGGCCGGTAACAAGAGCTATATCAAGCGGTTTAGAGCGGTGGAAAGCACTGTGATCCTCTTGAACAACACCCAAAGCCCTTACATGACGGAAATACGAAATGCCGTGGATGCCATAGTGACGGAGCGTTCATTGAAGCCGATTCACCCTTCCTTAAAGGAGCAATTTACCAAGCTTTCCTGTCAGCAGGGGTTTGATGTCGAAGGTTGGCTGGAGGGGATTGACCTGCAGGAGTATAGCTTTACGGCTGAAGAATTAGATGAAATTAAAGATACTATTAACCATTAACCACGCATAGCATGTTAGACCGTAAAACAGGAATTTGCGTATTGGCCATTCCCTTTTTGATCAGTTGTGGTCAAGGAAAAGTGGAGGAAAAAGTAGCGGAAAAAACTTCCGATAATCTGCCGATAGAAAACGCCATTTTGGAGCAGCAAGAGAGTTTTTATTATGTGGACTTTGCACAGTACCCAGCAATGGACAAAGGGCTGCCAATAGGTGTCTTCGATTCCGGCACCGGAGGACTTACCGTCTTGGATGCGATCGTACGGTATGATGATCATCAGAATGAAAACAGGTCCACAGGAGCCGATGGGGAGCCTGACTTTGATAAGGAAACGTTTATTTATTTGGCCGATCAGGCCAATATGCCTTATGGGAATTATTCAAGTGAAGGCAAGACAGACTTGTTGGTGGAGCATATTCTCAAGGATACCCAGTTTATGCTTTCCAATAAATATTATAAAGCGGCCAATGCCAGTGACTTCAGCAAAGACAAGTCGCCGATCAAGACGCTTGTGATCGCCTGCAATACAGCAACAGCATATGGCAAAGAACTGATCGATGAGTTTATCGAAAAGGCAGGCATAAATGTCCATGTAATAGGTGTAATCGATGCTGGGGCGAGGGGAGTCCTGCAGGTTTTTGGCCAATCAGGGGAGGGATCCATTGGCGTGATGGCGACAGTGGGTACAGTAGCTTCCAAGGGCTATGAAAATACCATTTTGAGAATCAAAGAGGAGCAAGGATATACTGGGGAAATCCGTATATACAACCAAGGCGGGCATGGAATCGCAGAAGCCGTGGATGAGGAGCCGGACTTTATTAACCATGAGGCCAGCAAGCCAAGGGATAATTACAGGGGGCCTTCGCTGGACAACCCGGAGTTTGAAATTGACAAGACCTTATTGGATATCTATAATTTTGATTTTGACCATTCCAAAATGCTTTGCGATGCCAAGGATACGGATGATTGCACCGTGTTGCAGTTGAACGATACGGAAAATTATGTACGATATCACTTGGTTTCTTTAATGGAAAAAATCAGAAAAGATCCGGAAGCTTTACCACTGAAGGCCATAGTTTTAGGGTGTACACATTATCCTTACTTGACGTCTGATATCGAGACGGTCTTGGAGGAACTTTATGATTATGAAAAGGAAGGGGAATTTATTTATCGGGATTTGATGGATAAGGATGTCGCCATTATCGATCCGGCAGTCAGGGTAGCGCAGGAACTGTATGTTTACCTGCAAGAAAATGACCTTTTCAACCCCGCAGGTGATATGCATAAGAGCCAGTTTTTCATCAGTGTTCCCAATACAGATAATCCCAAGGTATCCACAGACGAAAATGGTCGCTTTCCCTATGCCTATAAATACGGAAGGAGTGCCGGGGAGGTCCAAGAATATGTAAAAGTGGTGCCATTTGCACCTTCCAATATACCAGCGGAAACCGTTGATCGGCTTTCAGGTTCGATCCCAGCGACTTTTCAGCTAATACCCGCGCTAAATTCAGAAGAGAAAGTATTGAGTCACCATGGAGAATAGGATAAATCGTGCGATTTGGGGGGTGCTGCTGAGTTTTTTGCTGATGGCGTCATGCAAGCCATCGGTGGAAGTGGATGTGTTGATCACCGGAGGGATGGTGCTTGACGGCAGTAATGCTCTCGCAAAACGTATGGAAGTAGGCATTACCGATGATAAGATCAGCTATGTGGGGGCTCCCGGAGAGCATAGCATCTCCAGTCAGCAGACAATCGATATTGCTGGCTTGTACCTGGCGCCAGGGTTTATTGATCCGCATACGCATGTGGAGCGGGAGCTGTCAGATCCTGAGCAAAAGGCCAATTTGCGCTATCTGAGACAGGGAGTGACGACCGTTTTTGCAGGCAATGATGGCAGTAGCCCAATGCCCATCAAGCGGAAACTGGATGAGTGGGAGAGAAATGGCATCGGCACCAATGCAGCTTTACTCGTCGGCCATGGATCGGTAAGAAGAGTGGTCATGGGAATGGAAGCAAAAGAAGCCAATCCAAAGGAGCTAAAGGAAATGGAAGAGGTGGTCAATAAGTCGATGGAAGAGGGAGCTTTTGGGATTTCTACAGGGCTTTTTTATGCCCCGGGGAGTTTTGCAAACATGGAGGAGGTAATAGCCCTGTCCAAAGTCGTGGCCAAGCATAATGGCATTTATGATACGCATATGCGTGATGAAGGCTCTTACAATATTGGCTTGATGAATGCGGTCAGGGAAACGATTGCTATTGGAAAAAAATCTGGTGTGGATGTGCATATATCCCATATCAAATGTCTTGGTACAGACGTATGGGATAAGAGCCCCGAGGTAATCAAGCTGATAGAAAAGGCTAGGGAGCAAGGCGTCCAAGTGACGGCAAACCAATATCCCTATCTGGCGTCCAGAACTTCACTTAAAGCCGCTTTGGTGCCCCGTTGGGCAGAGGATGGAGGCTATGATAAAATGGTGGAGCGGTTTGATGATCCTGCATTACGAGATACTTTGATAGCTGGGATCACCGAGAACCTTCGCAAAAGGGGCGGCCCCGAATCGCTGATATTTTCCGATGCCGTGGAGGCCATCATGAACGGGAATAGTTTGGGCGAAATGGCCAAGGAGTTGGATATGAATTTGCCGGAGGCCACCATGGAAATCCTCAGAAATGATGGAGGTATCAAAGTGATTTCTTTTAACATGAAAGAGAGCGATTTGGAGCGGTTCATGCAGCAGCCGTGGGTGATGACAGGTTCTGATGGTGGCGCAGGACACCCGCGCCAGTTTGGTACATTCCCTCGAAAAATGCACAAGTACGTGGCGGAAGATAAGGTTATCGATCTGCCCTTTATGGTCCATAGTTCATCTGGACTTACTGCCGAGACATTTGGTGTGAAGGAAAGGGGATTTGTAAAAGAAGGGTACTTTGCCGATTTGATTGTCTTTGATCCAGAGAAGGTGAAAGATAGGGCCACCTTTGAGGATCCTTATGAGGAAGCTGAGGGGATGGAGTATGTTTGGGTAAACGGAGAACTGGTGATCGATGAAGGGAAATATACAGGTAAATTGGCAGGAAAGGCCTTGAGGAAATGAATTTATGAAGTGCCAAGTAGGTAGCATTTAGGATTTGCTGCGCATTTTTTGCTGTTCGGGGATTTGTAATCCCTCAGTGCGTTTGAACATGGCCTTTAACTACTGATATATTCAGATAGGTTATTTTTCATTTAAGCAATAGAACTAAGTATTTGATGTGAATTAAAAAATATTTCAATTATTTTATTGAATTATTTGCAAAACAAATACAGTGTTATTACCTTTACATCATAAGGAAAAGGCAAAAGGTCTTTTAGATACTGTAGGGTGATGAAATTGGCAGACATGCCCCCCTGTCTCGTGGGTGGGGATCTGGGATAAAGCAGACATGGAGCTCGTGTTTTGCCTAACTGCCCCGTGGAGGTTCGAGTCCTTCTCCTACAGCAGGTTATTTTGGGTTTATTGTTAATTGACTAAAGCTATGAGATTGTTTTCATAGCTTTTTTTTATTTAGAACGCTGATAACACAGATGATTATGATTTGCGCTGATTTTTTCTTTTAAATTGGAATAGCCAAGTAGCATAAAAAAGCCTATTAGGTACATCAATAGGGTTAAACAGGATGCCTAGTTGCTAACGAATAAAATTCTTTAACCTGCGAATTCATCCCGCAGGAGGTTAAGCGCTCCTCAGCCTCCAGAAGGAGTACCGTCGCCACGAATGATAGCCGCCTTGCCCGAAAAGTTTCACTTATTTAAGATGGAAAAGTACCAATAGTTGGCGGATAATTTTGTGAAGTAAATCAATAATTCAACTACTTTTGATTATTGTCAACTACTGAAAATATTTATGAAGCGTTACCCATTTGACCACTTGACTCCACAAGTTCTTTTCCTTGTGACGGCTGTTTTTCTTTTTGCTTGTAATGCAGAAAAGAAAGAAAAAGCGTCTACAAAAGTGCAACCAAAGGAAGAAAATACCTATAGCAACCCCTTGGATGTCGCTTTCGGAGATCCTTATATTCTCAATGATGGTAATGGTAAGTACTATATGTATGGTACCGGTGGAGGTGCGGAAGATGGTTTTGCGGCCTACTCGTCAGATAACCTGGTGGACTGGAAGTTTGAAGGACAAGTTTACCGCGGTAATACGGAAGCGTCTTGGGCATCGAAATTCTTTTGGGCACCGGAAGTTTATAAGATGGAAGGGAAGTATTACATGTTTTTTAGTGCCCAGTGGAAGGTTAACCCTACTAATGAAGAGGAAAATTTCATGATTGGAGTGGCAGTAGCAGATAGCCCGACAGGCCCATTTAAAGAAATGCATGACCGCCCGATCTTTGATCCCGGGTATCCCATCATCGACGCCAATGTGTATCAGGAAGACGGAAAATATTACCTCTATTATTCCAGGGCTTGTTACAAGCATCCTGTAGAAAGTGAAGTGGCCGATTGGGCGCGGGAAAAGGGTTGGTATGAAGAGATAGAGGAGAGCTGGGTGTATGGGGTGGAACTGAAGCCTGATTTTTCCGGTGTTATCGGAGAACCAGTGCTGTGCTTGCGGCCTCCATTAAAAATGGATGATGCACAGGCAGAGTGGGAGAGTAGATCCGTGACCAAGCAGGAAATCAACCGACGGTGGACTGAAGGGTCAGTGATTTTTAAACATGATGATACCTATTACATCATGTATTCCAGTAATTATTATGCAGGTCAGCATTATGCCGTTGGCTATGCTACTGGAAAAAGCCCCCTGGGGCCATTTACCAAGGCAAGTAACAATCCTGTGCTGGAGCTTAATACCCATAAAGGAGGCGAGGTTACCGGAACCGGACATAACAATATTGTCTTTTTGGATAATGGAGAGATGTACTGTGTCTACCATGGGCGCACCAAGGAATCCGGACAGGATAGGGTAGTGTTCTTGGACAAAATGGAAATCAAAGAGGATGGAACCTTGGTCGTTCATGGCCCCACGACCAGTGCCCAGCCAGTGCCTTTAAAGAAATAGGGCAAAGTAGTTAATCTTGAGACTTGAGAAGTGAGAAGTGAGACTTGAGATAAAAGCTGTTTGGGGATTTGTAATCCCGAACCCTAATATTGGGGATTTGTAATCCCCCAGTGCGTTTGAGCATTGCCATTAACTACTGATATATTCAGATAGGTGTTTTTCATTTAAGCAATGAAGTCAAGTATTTGATATGGATTAGGAAATATTTAAATTATTTTATTGAATTATTTGCAAAATAAATACGGTGTTATTACCTTTACATCATAAGGAAAAGGCAAAAGGTCTTTTAGATACTGTAGGGTGATGAAATTGGCAGACATGCCCCCCTGTCTCGGGGGTGGGGATCTGGGATAAAGCAGACATGGAGCTCGTGTTTTGCCTAACTGCCCCGTGGAGGTTCGAGTCCTTCTCCTACAGCAGGTTATTTTGGGTTTATTGTTAATTGACTAAAGCTATGAGATTGTTTTCATAGCTTTTTTTTATTTAGAACGCTGATGCCGCAGAGGATTAAGATTAGTGCTGATTTTTTTTAATTGGAAAAGCCAAGAGGTGTCAAAAAGCATCATGATAAAAACCTTATCGACTTCAAAGCGTGTCAGCGCCCTTACTGAAATCCTTGGGCAGTTCACCAAATTGCTTTTGGAAGCATTTTGAGAAGTAAGATGGTGAGTTGAAACCTACTTTTTCGCTGATTTCTGTCACGGTATAGTGTCCCTTTTGGAGCATTTCTGCTGCTTTTTTCAGCCTTACCAGTCGGATGTAACCGTTGGGCGTCATTTTAGAAACCCCTTTGATTTTGCGTAGTAGGCTGGATTGGCTCATGCAGAGGATATCTGCCAGTTCATTGACACCAAAGCTTTCATTGTCGAGGTTTTCGAGTATTGCTTCGTTGGCTTGGAATAGGAATTCCTCATCTGCTCTGGTATGGGCGATGGTCTCCACATTGACCATTGGCTGATTGGCAAAGGCCTGGCGGACCTGATCCCGATAATGGAGTAGATTTTTGATCTGTAAACTCAAATGGTCCATACTGAAGGGTTTTTCGAGGTACACATCAGCACCCATTTCCATGCCCTCTATTTTTGATTGTAAGGTGTTTTTTGCCGTCAGCATAATGACAGGAATATGACTGAAGTTGACATCGGACTTGAGGATGTCACAGAAAGTAAATCCATCCATGACAGGCATCATCACATCAGAAATGACGAGGTCGATCGGTTTTTCTTTTAACTGCTGGAGGCCTTCTTGTCCGTTTTCTGCTCGGTAGATATGGTATGCTTCTTTCAGCTGATCATATATGAACTTTTGTAGCTCCTTATTGTCTTCCACGATAAGAACAGCCCCTTTTGACGAGGAAGGTTTGGGCTGTTTTTGCACTTTTTTCTGTTCGTCCACATCACGGTCCTCTATAGGGGAGGCTGTGATCTTTATGGTGTTTTTTTGTTTGACAGGGAGCTCCAGTATAAAGGTGTTTCGTCCTTTTGGGTTGCCGGGGTCTACCTGCAGTGTGCCGTCATGCATCTCGGCAAGAGACCTTGCAAGGGGAAGTCCTAGACCTGTGCCTGATGCGTTGTGCTTATTGGGCTCACCTCCAACTTGGAAAAACGGCTCAAAGATTTTTTCTCGGTTTTCTGGACTTAAAAGGTTGCCGTCGTTACTTACGATCACTTTGAAATGGGCATCAGCGAGAGAAATGACCATTTCCAGCTGTGCGGTGCTTTCTGCATTTTTGATGGCATTGGAGAGGAGGTTGCTGATGATTTTGGTGAAAGCCTCCCGGTCGATATCCGCGAAGAAAGGCTCTTCTCTTTTTATAAAGTGGAAGTTGATGTACTGCTGTTCGGCGCTGCCTTTGAAGCGGATATAAATACCTTCCAGTAACTTTCCTATTTCACTTCTGGTAAAATTCAGGGTAAACCCCTTTTTTTCCGTTTTTCTAAAGTCTAACAATTCATTGCTCAGTTCGATCAGCCTATTGGTGTTTTTGTTCATGATCCATAGGCTTTCTTTGACTGTGGGGCTGATGGAATCTTCCTTTTTCAGGATACTTTCCAAAGGGCCTTTGATCAGGGTTAGCGGTGTTCTGATTTCATGGGTGATATTGGTAAAGAATTCAATTTTTGATTGGTAGACTTCACGTTGTTTTTCATCTTCCAGACGCTTGAATGCTGCCGCTTGTCGACGATGGATACGATCTTTGTAGAACTTTAAAATGAGGAACATCATTAAAATAATCAACACCGCATAAAGTATATAAGCCCAATTGGTTTTCCAAAAAGGCGGAAGTATGGTGATGTGCAAGGTAGCTTCACGATTGCTCCACTCCCCAAAGATATCGGCTGTTTTGACTTTAAGGGTATAATCACCAGGGGGCAAATAGGAGTAGTTGATGCGTTGGTTTTGGGGGAGGTAGGTCCAGTTTTTGTCGAAGCCTTCCATTTTATAGGCATAGGGTAGGGCATCCGATGCTGTATAGCTTAGCGCTGCAAAATCAAAACTCAAAGAAGATTGGTTGTGGTTAAGTGTGATTGCTGAGGTTTTGGTAATAGATGCGTTAAGAACCGGATCTTCACCACCAATAGGCACTGGTGTATTAAAGACCTGGATACCCGTAATGACTACCGGTGGATCATACTCGTACGGTTCAAATTCCCTCGGGTCAAAGGAAATAAAACCATTGAGGCAACCAAAATAAAGTGTGCCGTCTTTTGCCCGATAGCCGCTTTTATAGTTGAAGGAGTAGGGCATTAGGCCATTGTCCTTGGTAAATAGTCGGTACTCGGTAGTCTGGGGGTTAAATTCCAAGAGGCCGCGATTACAGGTGATCCACAGGTGACCTGAGATATCTTCCAGAATTTTATAGATACTATTGGAAGGAAAACCATTATCGGTGTTAAAAACCGTGAAGTCATCGCTTTTTTCATTGTAAATACAAAATCCGCCTCCTTCCGTGGCGATCCAAATCCTGTTTTGACTATCCTCGTAAATATTGATGATAGAATTGTGTGGCAAGGAATTGGGGTTGTTTGGATCTGGCCGGAATGTTTTTATGTTGCCCGTCTCAGGGTTATAGCGAATCAGTCCATTGGAATAGGTGCCCAGCCACAAGTTGCCTTCATGATCTTCTATCATGTCATATATGAAACGGTTTCCGATTTCATTGACAAAATTCACCGTATTGTCCTCTTCATTGAGTTTCAAAAGCCCTACCACAGTTCCTAGCCATACTTGTTTGTTGTTGTCTACAAGGAGACTGTGCATTTCATTGTCATCAGGTGTGTTAAGTTCGCTATGGATTCGAAAGTTTTCGATCTTGTTGGTGTTGAGGTTGATGCGGTTTAGTCCGATCGCAAACGTCACGGTACCTACCCAAAGCTCATCATCTTTTCTTGCCAGTCCATGAACATTGTGGTAAGAAAGACTTTCAGGTGAGCTGTTGGGAAGATAGACGGTATACATGTCTGATTTGGGATCGTAGTGGTTTAGTCCTGCATCTTCGGTGCCTATCCAAATGGTGCCGTTTTTGCCTTCTTCAAACTCCCTGACACGCTGTCCACTGATGGTGTTGGAGTTGGGGATGGGGTAGTGTTTTTTGAACTTGGTGGGATGGTTGGGGAGAAAATTCAATCCTCCAAAATAAGTGCCTACCCACATTCCTCCTTCTATATCCCGTTCGATGCAGTAGACGGCATTGTCGGAAATGGAGTAGGGGTCGTTCAGGTTTTCCGTAAAATGGTTGAATTTATTTTTTTCGAGGTCATAGATGAAAAGGCCTGACTCCGTAGCGATCCACAGTTCATTATCGGAAATTTTGCAGAGATCTCTAATGAAGAGGTTCTTTCCATTAGGAGCTTTGGTAAGTAAGGGAGTAACTTCCCTGCTGTTTTTATCCATTACCCAAACGCCTAGGTCCTTGGTGCCCAGTAGTATATTGCTGCCGTGGTCTTCCATTTGTAGCACGGCGGCTTTTATCACCTCAGGATGGGAAAGGTATTGTTGGAATTTTCCGGATTCAGGAAGGAATTTATGGACACCGAGCCTTGAATTGGCTACCCATACTTCTCCTTTTTCATCTACCAAAACATTAGTGGTATTATTGTCATGGACGCTGACATTGGTTTGACTGATTTCTTGATGCTGGAAGAGGGAATCGCTTTTCAGGTTATACCGAAAGAGCCCTCTGCTGTTGACAGCAAAGTAGATATTACCGTCAAGGTCTTCGGTTATTTCACCCACTGTCCCGTCAATCTGATTTCCCTGATTTGATACTTTATCGAAATGACGAAATTGTTCTGTAGATGAATTATAGGTGTACAAGCCGTGCGCAGTTCCCACCCAGATGGTTTCCCGACTATCCTCAAACAGTCCATAGATAAAGTTGTCTCCTAGACCTGATCCACTCCTGGCTTCTGGACTGAAAACCTTAAAATTATGCCCATCGTAACGGTTGAGTCCATTTTTGGTACCAAACCACATGAAGCCCTGCTGGTCTTGAAGGATGGAAAAAACAGTACTTCCCGAAAGCCCCTCCTCCATGGTGATGTGCTCAAAATAATAGTCTTGGCTTTGGCCAAAACCTTGCAGGAGGATTCCTGCACAACATACTAGTAATAGTGGAGCAGTTTTGATAAATGATCGCATAATTGACCTTTCTGGGTTTATTCGGTGGATAAATGTACTAAAAAGCCTTTCATCAGCAGGTAAGCTTACTGTGAAATTGCATTTTGGATGGGGATTTTGAAGGAATTTTAGGGAGGTTTGACGGATTTTTTTCATTCAAGGACCCTGTCTTGCAGATTGAATTTAGCACAATATTTTGGAGCTGACCTCAATTCGATATTGATAGAAAACGGGTATGACCCCATTGCAGGCTCTCTCGTTTGCAAATGAAAGATGGCCTTACTCTGCTAAAGCATTTAAAAAAATGTCCCAAGTTGCATTTATATCTACCGTTCCTATGGAACTTAACTTTTTGTTTTTTACGATTTATGATTATCCGCAATGATACCAGTAATCACAGGGAAATGAAATAGGTGCTCACAGAAAACATGGAAATCTCAGAAAAACCTTATTTCATTCTGGGTGTTCTGTCCGTTCCGTGAGTAGTAAAACCTACTGGTAATAAAGTGGATAATCAGATTACAATTTTAGGTGCAGGTTATTCCCTACACCTTCTATATGATCCTCTGCCATAAGCTGTCTAGAAGTCATTTACACCCCTAAAAGCCCTTAAAAAGCATCTATTCAGCTAATAGCAGGAAATGTTACATTATATGAAGGATTTGTGATAAGGCCTTGATTATGGCTGCTGTAGATTAGCATTGTAATAAGAATTGCTAAAACCATTAAGTCAACTGGTTTTTGATGAAGTAGTCAATAGCAGTACAAAGGTATTGGCCATTAATAACCTTGTAAAATCCCAAAATAATGAAATATTTATCCTGCCAACAATTCATGTCGATGATAAAGCAAGGGATCTTCAGAAATGGATTTCGCCAACTCCCTTCGCTAGGAATGACCAATAACGGCAAACAGTGGCCGCTAACCCTTGCGGTTTACCAATCACCGCAGCTAATTTATGTAGTAAGCCATTAAGATTGACACCGGGGAGCCTGCTTATGCTACCCTAGGCACCACGCCAAAAGACGCTCCTCTGACTATTCATTATTGTATTTACTGCTAAGATGTTGCTTTCACTACGACTAGTGGATGCAACGCATAAATGTATGCTGGTGTGCAGCAGCGTGTGTAGAAATCCCGAGCTGTATCACTATGGTAACAGGTAAAACCAACTGCCTGTTTGGAAAATGAAGTATTAACCTTAACCCAAAATCTATTAATTACATGAAAGAACAATTACAAAGAAGTAGCAGTTTGATTGTTATCCTGCTATGTGTTTTGGTGTTTTCTGCAGCTGCCCAATCGCGTCAGGTAGTAGAAGGCACCGTAAAAGAAAAAGACTCCGGGCAGCCCATACCCGGTGTCAGTATTCTGGAGAAGGGCACTACCAACGGTACTGTGACAGGTATTGATGGAGAATTTAGATTGGAAGTAACTGGTGACAATCCGGTGTTGCGTGTCAGCTTCATCGGTTATAAGACACTGGAAACTGAAATAGGAAACAAGAGTGACTTTGACCTTCATCTAGAGAGCGAGCTTGGTGACCTGGAAGAAGTGGTGGTGGTAGGTTATGGCCAGCAGAAGAAGGAATCGATTACAGGTTCTGTGGCCAATATCACCAGCCGTGACATCGAGCAGGTACCTACTGCCACGGTAGGAGGTGCCCTGGCGGGGAAGCTGCCGGGCCTTTCATTTCGCCAACCTGATGGACGACCGGGCGCTGGAGCACAGCTGAGAATTCGTAATCTCGGTAATCCACTATATGTAATAGACGGTATCCAGAAGGATGAGACACAGTTCAATAACCTGGCTCCAGGAGACATAGAGAGTATATCTATTCTTAAGGATGCTTCTGCTGCGGTATATGGTTCACGCGCTGCTAACGGTGTAGTGGTGGTCACCACTAAGAGAGGTAGCCGTGGAGAAGAGCCTCAGATCTCTATCAATGGTTATTACGGCATCCAGAACTGGTCCAGGTTCCCTGAAGGTGTAAATGCCTACGAATGGATGCTTGGTCGCGCAGATGCCGACATGAACCAGTTCGGAAGTACCAATATCACCCGTGATGAGCTGGACAAGTGGCAGGCTGGAACAGAGTATGGCTACCGTTCATTTGACTGGAGGGATTTTATCATCCAAGGTAACGCACCGCAAAGCAATATCAGCGCGAGTGTGTCCGGAGGATCCGAAAAGACCAATTATTACTTGGCCATTACACGGTTTGACCAAAAATCGGTGTTCAGTGATGAATTTGAATTTAACAGGACCAACCTGCAGTCGAATATCACTACGGACGTGACTGATCGTATTACGGTAGGACTCCAGTTGAATGGTCGATTGGAAAACAGGGAAAACCCAGGCGTACCGGGTGGCGATGATTACTGGCAGCCAAGGTTTGCATTGTTCAGAAACCGGCCTACAGAACGGCCATATGCCAATGATAATCCGAATTACCCAGCAAACATCAACAATATTGAGACCAATTGGGCATTGCTTAATTATGACCGGACTGGATATTTTACCAATTATTGGAAAAACTTTCAAACCAACTTCACTGCAGAATATGACATTCCGGTGGAAGGGTTGAAAGCAAAAGGACTCTATTCCTATTATTATGCTGATCAATATGAAAATACCTTCGAGTACACCTATGATGTATTTGATTATATCCCCGAGGACGATGAATATATCAGAACAGGTGGAAATGATAATCCTTACAGGGACAGGAACCAACGTAAAATTGAAGAAACGGTAACACAACTTCAATTGAATTATGACCGTGTATTTGCCGAAGATCATAAGCTGGCGATCCTTGGATTGTACGAGCGTATCCAAAGAAGGGACTATAGAAACTTTATCCATTCCGTACCTACTAATAACTACCTTTCTCTGGTCCAATTTGCAGATATGGACCAATATGATGATTACGATTATGAGGAAGCAAGGATCGGTTATGTAGGCCGTATCAATTATGAATACAAAGGAAAATACCTCTTGGAAGTTTCTGGAAGGTATGATGCATCATGGAAATTTGCCCCAGACAAACGATGGGGTTTCTTCCCGTCCGTTTCTGCCGGATGGAGGATCAGTGATGAAGCGTTCATGGATAACCTATCTGCCAAGACCAATTTGGACGAATTGAAGCTGAGGGTTTCCTATGGTGAGCTGGGGGATGACAATATCAATGCAGGGATTGATTCAAGCGATCCACGTTATATTGGGCCATTTGATTACCTGAAAGGTTATAATTATGGTGTATCCACCGTGATCTTGGATGGTGAGAATGTACAAGGCTCAAGAAATACCGGTCAGGCGATCGATAACCTATCCTGGTATACCAGTAAGATGTTCGATGTGGGATTGGATTTTTCCTTTGGCGCTGGAAAGATCACCGGTACGATAGACTATTTCCATAGAAAGCGAGAGGGGCTAAGGGATATCAGGGATGACGTATTCCTTCCGCTTGAATTGGGCTATGGATTGACAGACGAAAACCTTAGCAGTGACGCTACGCTAGGTGGGGATTTTGGTATCAACTATAACGGAAAAGTGCAGGACCTTACCTTCAGGATTGGCGGTACCTTCGGTTATGCCCGTGGTAAGTTCCTGAATTCCTATAATCCTGCGTTTAGCAGCAGCTGGAACCATTACCGCAACTCAGGAGAGAACAGGTGGAATGGGATTTTCTGGGGATATGAGACCATTGGTCAGTTCCAGTCCCAAGAGCAGATCGATAACTATGACGTAAATATCGATGGTCAAGGAAACGGCACCCTGTTGCCGGGAGACCTGATTTATAAGGATGTCAACCAAGATGGCAAAATCGATGGTTATGATGAAAGGCCCATTGGGTACAGCCTAGAAGGGACGCCTAGCATCAGCTATGGTCTAAATATGTACTTTAATTATAAAAACTTTGATTTGACCATGGACTTCTCCGGTGGGTCATTGGCTTCTTATAACCAAAACTGGGAAATGAGATGGCCTTACCAAAACGGCGGTAACCTTTTGGCCTACATGTACGATGACAGATGGCACCGAGAAGATCCCTACAACTTGGACAGTGAATGGATCCCAGGTGAAAACCCGCCATTGCGCTATAATGCAGGAGGCCACAGTAACTACAACAAGAATTCTACTTGGTGGCTGACCAATGTGAAATACATCAGGATGAGAACGGCTTCCATTGGTTATACCCTTCCACCTAAAGTATTGAGCAAATTGAAAATAGAGCGTGCGAGGGTTTATTTTACTACCTACAACTTATTCTCTATCGATAATGTCCACCAGTTTGGTATCGATCCGGAAGTAAGGGATGAGAACGGTTTGCAGTATCCGCAAAACGTGAACATGAACCTAGGGTTTAATTTGACCTTCTAAAATGAGACTGACCATGAAAAAAATCATATTAAGTATATGCGCATGCGTAGCCTTGTTTACTGCATGTAATGATGAGGAATTTCTAACCCGTGAGCCACAGGATATCCTGTTGGAAGAGCAGGTTTGGGAAAGTGAGGATTTGGTATTGTCTGTTTTGGCAGACCTGTATAATAGAATTCCCGATTACCAACAGCTGGAGAGTTGGTGGAACTACACCAATTTTGATGAAGCGTTTGCTTCCAATGCCGGTGATTATTGGAGACACCAAAACCAAGATTACGGGTATGGAGACTGGGGGATGTGGGATTACGGATTTATCCGTGACCTTAACCTCTTTATAGAGAGTGCCGAGGCGGCTGATCAGCTTGACCCGAATGTAAAGGCCAGGTTCATTGCCGAAGCCAAGTTCATTCGTGCGATGTCCTATTTTGAGCATGTCAAAAGAATGGGTGGCGTACCGCTTATTTTGGAGTCATTGGAGTATGATTATAGTGGCGATCCTACGTACCTACAGTACCCTAGGGCCAAGGAGCATGAAATCTATGATTTCGTGATCGAAGAAATGGAAGCCATCAAAGGGGACTTGCCTGATGGAGGCACCGTATCCCGGGCCACAATGGGCGCTGCATTGGCTTTAGAGGCCAGAGCAGCCCTATATGCCGCCTCTATTGCCAACTATGGACAGACTACGCCTAACGTGTCCCTTCCTGGCGAAGAGGTAGGTATTCCCGCTAGCATGGCAGATGGTTACTATACTACTGCCTTGCGTGCAGCAGAAGAGCTGATGGGTATGGGTACCTACCAGTTGTACAATAATGATCCAGATCCTGCAGAAAACTTTGCCAATATTTTCCTGAACAAATCAGCGAATAACGAGGTGATTTTTGCCAAGGACTATTTGGTGCAGGCCCGAACACATTATTTCACCATCGAAACCATTCCGAGATCCCTTCGCGAAGAAAACACAGTAGGGGGCAAGTTGAACCCTTCACTGAATTTGGTACAATCTTTTGAGCTATTGGACAATACCTTTGCGCCGCTGCCTACTACTGATGAAAATGGTGATCCTATTTATTATGAAAACCCTGAGGACATCTTCGCAGGCAGGGATCCAAGGTTGGCCGGTACTGTTATCTTTCCGGGCGCAACCTTTCGTGGCAGTCCGGTAGATATCTGGGCTGGATGGAAAACCGAGGACGGTAGCTTGATTACTTCCGACCAGTTGGGGGAAGAGGTGAACTGCCAAATGGTGAAAATGACCAGCTAGTAGGCTTTGATGGTCCGATCCCTAACTTGGAATGGTCTGCACAGAATGGCTTTTATATCAGAAAGTTTGTGGATACCCAAGTAGGTTCAGGGCAGCGTGGAACAAGGAGTTCCGTATGGTGGATTCGTTTTCGCTATGCAGAGGTGCTGCTGAACGCCGCAGAGGCGGCATTCGAACTTGGTGATAATGCTAAGGCAGCCCAGTACATGAACGAGGTAAGGAGAAGAGCTGGTATGCCAGAGGACTTGGCTCCTTCCGAAATCACCTTTGATAGGATCATACACGAACGTAGAGTGGAGCTTTCTTTCGAGAACCATATCTTATGGGACTATAAACGATGGAGAATAGCACATCAAGTATGGAATGGTGAAGCGGTACCGCTTACCAATGATCCTAGCGAAGCACAAGCTATCAGTACCCGTGTATTTGGTCTGAATCCTTATAAAGTGTATGCACCGGGCACTCCTAACCATGAAAAGTGGGTGTTTGAGGAGTTTTTACCGACACCGGTATTTAACCCGCACCGATTCCGACTGGGGAATTATTATTCCCAAATCGGTGACGATGTACTGAACGGCAATCCGAAAATTGTCCGAAACCCTAACCATTAAGGATAAAAGAAGAACACATGAAAAAGAATATAAAATATCTTGCGGGACTTTGCCTGATGGCTTTGGGCATGAGTTCTTGTGAATATGACAACTACGACGAGCCTAAGTTACTTTTGGATGGCAATATCGTGTATAACGGAGAACCCATTGGCGTAAGCTATAATGACGTGTACTTCCAGCTATGGGAAGACGGTTGGCAGACCTTTGGAAATATTGGTGTGGCCATTGACCAGGATGGTTCATTCAGTTCCCTGTTGTTTGCAGGTGATTACAAGTTGATCGTCCCTGCAGATCAGGGACCGTTTATGAACTTGACCAATCCTGAATCAGGTTCTGATACGATTCCGCTGAACCTCACTGGCAGCATGAACATGGACATTGAGGTACTTCCCTATTATATGATCCGCAACGTGGATATTTCGGGCAATAGCAGTGAGGTGACCGCCAATTTTGGTTTGGAGCAAATCATCACTGATGCCAATGCCCGTGGTGTAAACGAAGTGGTACTTTACCTGAGCAAGACAGCCTTTGTGGATGGACGTACCAGTATCAGCTCTGCCAGGTTGGGCGGTGGAGATATTGCTGATATGTCCAGTATCCAATTGTCCACTGAGGTGCCGAACATGACGCCTACACAAGGTTATGTCTTTGCCCGAGTAGGGCTGAGGATAGAAGGAGTGGAGGATATGATCTTCTCATCTATCGAACGGATAGACTTCTGATGATAAGCATTATGTCATTGCAAGGAGCTTGTGACGTGGCAATCCCTTCTTCAAAAGGAAAGATTGCTTCACTGCGCTTTCGCTGCCTTCGCAATGGCGTAATCCAGTTCTCATTGCGATGCGGTAGGAGGCCATTTTATCTTATGATAGGAGGTGGCCTCACACCGTTCGCAATGATTAATTGGGCTGGATTTGTTATTGCCAATTGACCCTAAATCAAACCAAATTATGAGACCACTAGTATTTATCTTTTTGAATGTTGCCGCTTTTTTATCCATGGTGGGCTGCTCGAGCAGTGCTCAGGAGCCTGTTCCTGATCCTGTCGATGATGATGAAGACATCCAAGACCAATACACCAACCCAGTGTGGGAGCCGGTGCTAGCAGACCCCACGGTGGTGAAATCTGGAGATACTTTTTATGCCTATGGCACCGAAGACAATTGGGGCGATGAAGGTGGCTATCACCTGGTCCCCGTGATCAAATCAACAGACTTAATCCATTGGGAGTTGGTGGGGGATGCCCTGTCCTCCAAACCCACATGGAAGCCAGAAGGTGGCATTTGGGCGCCAGATGTCACCAAAGTAGGCGACCAATATTTTATGTACTATTCTTTTTCTACTTGGGGAGATGCCAATCCCGGGATTGGCCTGGCCATAGCGGACAGTCCTGAGGGACCTTTTGAGGATTATGGGAAAATTTTTGATTCCCAGAGCATTGGCGTAAACAATTCAATTGATCCCTTTTTTTATGAAGAAGAAGGTCAAAAATACCTGTTTTGGGGAAGTTTCAGAGGACTTTATATGATCAAGCTTACTGAAGACGGAAAGGCTACGGTGGGAAAGAAAGTCCGAGTAGCGGGCGATCACCTTGAAGCTAGCTATATCTTTAAGAAAAACGGTTTTTATTACCTTTTTGGCTCTTATGGTTCCTGCTGTGAAGGCGCCAATAGCAGTTACCAAGTCTGGGTGGGAAGGTCAGAAAAGTTAGAAGGCCCCTATCTGGACAAAGCAGGCAACAAGCTCTTGGATGGGCACTATGGAGAACTGGTGGTCAAGGGAAACTTGGGAGATAGCGGTTTTGCTGGACCCGGCCACAATGCAGAAATCGCCACCGATAAAGAGGGAACCGATTGGCTGATTTACCATGGTATGCTAAAAAGCCACCCACGGACCAATAATGGCACCAATAGAAGGACACTCTTGATCGATCCGATTCTCTGGAAGGACGGTTGGCCGATGCTGGTAAGGCAAGAACCAAGTACCAAAGCCAACGATGGCCCAGTATTTTAAACAACTAAAAATGATCCCATTAAAGCCTATGCCTCCTTTAAGATATTTGATTTTCGGTTTTTTATGTTTAGTGCCTTTTGTGCTTAATGCTCAAGTGGAAACTGTTCTTGCTGACTTTGACAAGAAAGGAGACGCCACGGTGGAGAGTACCTCTAGTGGTTTGCTCGTGTCGTGGCCAACTGGAAATGCGCAACATGGTAAACTCGCTATTAACACCAAAAGTGGTCAGCCGCTTTTTGAATCCTTCCAGTTGGAGCGGGCGGGTGAACCTGTAGAACTTGCCAAGAGCATTGATCCAATGTTTTTACTAACAGTAGGAGAGCGTGATTTGAGCAAGGAAAGTGGTTGGAATATCTTTTTTGACCGTACCGCCTATAAACCCCATGAAACCTACCGGGTGCAGTTGGAAAAATCCCATTTCGAAGTAATGAGCGATGGGCAGCGATCGGTTATTAAAGTAGGCGATCTGACCGCAGGGAATTTTTCTGGCTGGTTAGAAGTGACGCTTTACCACGGCAGTCCTTTGGTCAATATCGCTGCTGTCATGCACACCGAAGAGGATGCCAAGGCTATCATTTATGATGCCGGCTTGGTGACCAAAGATCAAGCATGGAATGAGGTGTTTTGGTCTGATACAGAGGGGTATTTGCAGTCAAAGTCCGCAAGTCAGCAGGTAGGGGAAAGTGAAAATCTAGCCGTAAAGTACAGGACCATTATTGGCGAAAGCGAGCATGGGAGCATGGCGGTATTTCCTGCACCACACCAGTTTTTTTATCCTTTGGACAATGTGTACAACCTCCAATATGTATGGTCTGGCGAAAATTACAGGGATGAGGTAGATGGTTTTGGCATCGGCATCAGACATGACCTTATGGGAGACAACAGGCACGTGCCTTGGTTCAATGCCCCGCCCCACACCGATCAGCGGCTCAATTTCTTTGTTTACCTCAGTGACACCAAAGACGGGCAGGTCATGGAGCAGGTAAAGGAATTTACCAGAAATGATCAGTACAAACCATTGCCTGGTTATAGGACCATGGCCAGTCACTTTCATACCGAGCATATGGATGATATCCTTACCCATAAACCGGTGCCTAATATTCCCGGTCACGTGAAAGCCTTGCGCTCTATGGGGGTAAATATCATGCATCTGGGAGAATACCACTTGGCTGGAAATCCACGCGATCCGGGGCCTAGGAGATTGCCGGAACTGGATTTGATGTTTGCCGAATGTGAACGGCTGAGCACAGCGGATTTTCTGATGCTCCCCGGAGAAGAACCCAATTGCCACTTTGGTGGACATTGGATGAATATTTTTCCAAACCCCGTTTATTGGATCATGTCGAGACGGGAAGGAGAGCCTTTTGTGGAGGATCATCCAGTCTATGGGAAAGTTTATCGTGTAGGAAATAAGGAAGAGATGCTAAGGCTTCTGGAAGAAGAAAAGGGACTGGCTTGGACCGCCCACGCCCGTACCAAAGGCTCCACAGGTTATCCAGATGCTTATAAGGATGAGGATTTTTTCCACTCAGACCGCTTTAATGGTGCCGCCTGGAAATCACTTCCCGCAGATCTTTCCAATCCCAACTTGGGCCAAAGAGTCCTTAAATTAATGGATGATATGGCCAATTGGGGAGAACGAAAATATGTTATCGGAGAAGCAGACCTTTTTAAATTGGAACCGGATTATGAGATCTATGGCAATATGAATGTCAATTACCTTCAATTGGACAAACTTCCAAAATTTGAAGATGGTTGGCAGCCCGTGGTGGATGCGATGGAGTCAGGAAAGTTCTTTGTCACTACTGGAGAGGTGCTTTTGCCGGCTTTCGCTGTCAATGGTAAAGGAAGTGGAGAAGTGTTGAAGCTGGATGGCAGTGGAAAAGCCACGGTCAAGGTGAGTGCAGAATGGACATTTCCCCTCCAATACGCAGAGATCATTTCAGGAGATGGGGAGCAAGTGTATCGAGAGACTATTGACCTGAAAGCAACCCGTGCGTTTGGTGAAGATGAATTTACTTTTGAAGTGGACTTGAAAGACCGTACTTGGGTAAGGCTGGAAGTGTGGGATGCAGCAGTAAATGGTGCTTTTACACAGCCAGTATGGATAGAATAAGGGAGTGTCTAATATTTAGTGGCAAGTAGAAAGATGTGAGACTTGAGATAGGAGACATGGGACGTTGAATACGGAGCAACAACGTCTCCTCTTTTAGGAATCGGTAAGCGTAAAGAAATCAAACTTAATTAAACCTATTGATATGAATTTTAGTATGAAAAAATGGGCAAAGCTACTGTTAGCGGGAGGAATGGCCTCGCTAGTGAGCTGTCAAAATGCGGCGCAACAGCAGTCCAACGGAGTGGTAGCAGAGGAGATGAGTAACCTTCGTCCACCGGCTTATCCGCTGATTACGGTGGATCCTTACCTGAGTGTCTGGAGCATGGGCGATGAACTTAACGGTGATGCTACGCGTCACTGGACTGGAGTGGCCAATGACCTTCAGGGAATCATCCGTGTAGATGGGAAGTCCTATTATTTTTTGGGCGAGGAAATGACCGAAACGGAGACGGTACTTCCGCTGGCTGGATTGGAGGAATCGTGGAACTATTCACTCGAAAAGCCATCAGATAAGTGGAAAGAATTGGCGTATGAAGAAGGTAACCAATGGAAAACCACCAAAGGGGCATTTACCAATGGAGACGACAGCCCAGCCCCTAACCAGTGGAATACAGAGGACATTTGGGTCAGAAGGACGTTTGAGCTAGAAAAGACTGATTTTTATGACCTATTGCTCAATGTCCATCATGATGACAATGTGAAAATATACCTGAACGGTGTGCTAGCATATGAAAAGGAAGGCTGGGTAAGCACACCAGCGACAGTAGCGATCAACGAGGAAGCCAAAAATGCCTTAAAGAAGGGAGAGAACCTGTTGGCTATTCATTGCCAAAATACGACGGGTGGAGCATTTTTGGATGCGGGATTGGTCGAAGTGCTACAGCCCTCAGTAAGTATTGCCCATGCTGATCAGACTTTTTCAAAAGTAAATGCCACCGAAACATTATACTCCTTTGATGCCGGTGGGGTGGAGCTGGATGTGACGTTTACGGCACCCATGCTTCCCGATAACCTTGAAATAATGACAAGGCCTGCCAATTATGTGAGCTTCGAAGTACAGGCCAAGGATGGAAAGGAACATGAAGTGCAGGTGTATTTCAGCGCAGCAGGTAATTTGGCGGTAAATACCATGAACCAGCAGGTGACATGGGAGCGACCCCAAATAGCAGGCCTGAAAGCCATGAAAATCGGCACGAGCACCCAGCCGGTTTTAGAAAAGAAAGGGGACAATGTGAGAATCGACTGGGGATACTTGTACTTGACGGCTGCAGACCAGGAAAATATCACCTCCCAAATTGATGTGAATACCAACAGTGTGGCGGGATTTGCCAAGAATGGTAAGCTTAGTGATAAGGATGCCGACCAAAAGCCCATCGCATTGGATGATCAGATGATCACTTCCGCTTTTTCTTTTGATTTTGGAAAAGTAGGGGACTCCAGTCAGCATGATTTTCTGACCTTGGCTTACGATGACCTGTACTCGGTGCAGTTTTTCAATAAAAATCTAAAAGCGTGGTGGAAAAAATATGGAATGACCACCGAGCAGATGCTTCAGGCAGCACAAACTGACTATGCAAAATTAAAGGCTGCTAGCGAACAATTTGATAAGCAGCTGTACCAGGATGCTTATAATGCAGCTGGAAAAGAATATGCCGAAATGTGTGCACTGGTGTACAGACAGGCAGTGGCCGCCCACAAAACCGTGGAAGGTCCTGATGGAGAGCTGTTTTTCTTTTCCAAAGAAAATTTCAGTAACGGGTCCATCGGCACGGTGGACGTGACGTATCCTTCTGCTCCTTTATTTTTAATCTATAATCCTGACCTGCTCAAAGGGATGATCGAGCCGATTTTCTATTATAGTGAAAGTGGAAAGTGGGCCAAGCCTTTTCCAGCCCATGATGTGGGTACTTATCCGCTTGCCAATGGCCAGACCTATGGTGAGGACATGCCGGTGGAAGAGGCTGGTAACATGCTCTTGCTTACGGCTGCCATCGCCAAGGTGGAAGGAAATGCCGATTATGCCAAGAAGCACTGGGATATCATGACCACTTGGGTGGAATACCTTGCCAAAGAAGGATTTGATCCGGCCAATCAGCTGTGTACGGATGATTTTGCCGGTCACTTGGCACACAATGCCAACCTTTCTGTCAAAGCCATTTTGGCCATAGCAGGTTACGGTCAGCTGGCCGAAACATTGGGGAAAACCGCAGATGCTGAAAAGTACACTGCCTTGGCAAAAGACTTTGCCCAAAAGTGGATGGAAAAAGCCGAGGATGGTGATCATTATAGCTTGACTTTTGACAAAAAGGGGACGTGGAGTCAGAAGTACAACATGGTTTGGAATAAATTGTTGGGGCTGGATATTTTTCCTGAGGAAGTAGCCCAAAAGGAAATTGCCTATTACCTCACCAAACAGAAAGATTATGGGTTGCCATTGGATAGTCGTAAAAACTACACCAAATCAGACTGGGTGATCTGGACAGCGGCTATGGCGGATGAGGAAGCGGATGAAAAAGCACTTATCGAGCCAATGTATACCTATATTGACGAGACACCAAACAGAATCCCAGTCAGCGACTGGCACGAAACCACCAATGCAGAATCCGTTGGGTTTAGGGCTAGATCGGTTGTAGGAGGGTATTTCATGCCAGTGCTAAAGGATCAATTATTGAAAAATTAAAAATTATAAAGTGGGAAGGTGCTAATCAGGATTTGTAATCCCCATTGCCAATAAATTGGATTGGCAATCCATCATAATGAAATCAGGCCACCACCAATCAATATCTCACATCTCAAGTCTCACTACTCATGACTCATTACATTATACCCAAAATAATCTCCAGTGCAGTGTTAGTTGCTTTTCTCTTTTCGTGCGAAAAGGGAGGGCAGGACACTGTCGTTTCAGTCGTGGAGCGAATTGATACCACCGCTACCAACGCTCATTACATCAGCAATAGAGCCCCACTAAAACCCAGTGCATTGATCAAATTGCCCGTAGGGTCGGTCAAGCCGGAAGGATTTCTGAAGGAATACTTGGTGCGCCAAAAAAACGGATTGACCGGTCATCTGGGTGAAATCAGTGCTTGGCTACAGAAAGAAGACAATGCTTGGCTCAGTAAGGATGGTGAAGGAGACTGGGGATGGGAGGAAGTGCCTTACTGGCTCAAAGGCTACGCGAATATTGGTTATTTACTGGAAGACCAACAGATGATCGATGAAGCCAAAATCTGGCTGGAAGGTACCATGAACAGCCAGCGTGCCGATGGTAATTTTGGTCCGAAACACTTCGATGGAGACAACCAGGATTTTTGGGCCAATATGATCATGCTCTATTGCCTTCAGTCCTATTACGAATACTCCAATGACGAAAAGGTACTGGACTTGATGACCAAGTATTTCAAGTTTCAATTGACCGTTCCTGATGAACATTTTCTCAATGGCTATTGGCAAAAACTACGTGGCGGAGACAATCTCCGAAGTGTTTTTTGGCTGTATAACCGCACTGGTGAGCCTTTCTTACTCGAATTGGCAGAAAAGCTCCATCGAAACACTTCCGATTGGGTAGGGAGAGACCATGACCTGGAGGATATTCATAATTACTATGAAGTACGCGATGGAGGGGAGGTGCCCGACTGGTACCGTGACCAGATCGACTGGCACAATGTCAATCATGCGCAGGCATTTAGAGAGCCTGCGCAGTATTATTTGCTGAGCCACGATGATGCACACTTGGAAGCTACTTATGATAATTTTGACATTATTCGAGCCCATTTTGGGCAAGTTCCTGGTGGGATGTTTGGCAGTGATGAAAATGCCCGACCAGGTTATGCAGATCCGCGTCAGGGAGTCGAAACCTGCGGCATGGTGGAGCAGATGAACTCCGATGAGCATTTGCTGCGTATTACGGGTGATCCATTTTGGGCTGATCATGCCGAGGAGGTAGCGTATAATACCTATCCAGCGGCGGTGATGCCGGATTTCAAATCGCTGCATTACATCACTTCACCCAATATGGCACTGCTTGATGCCGAAAACCACGCTCCAGGTATTGCCAATAGCGGTCCATTCTTGATGATGAATCCTTTCAGTTCGCGATGCTGTCAGCATAATCATTCCCAGGGATGGCCGTATTTTGTGGAAAACCTTTGGATGGCTACTCCTGATAATGGGTTGGTGGCTGCGATCTATGGCCCAAGTAATGTGACGGCCAAAGTCGGTGATGGACAGGAAGTGACCATTCAGGAAACTACCCAATATCCATTCCGTGGACAGTTGGCGTTTACCATAAAGACCGCCCAGCCCACTGATTTTCCGCTTTATTTACGTATTCCTCATTGGACTACAGGTGCCACGGTGAGCGTAAATGGCAAGACGGTAAAGGAAAATGTGAAAGGAGCAGGCTATGTCAAACTGGCTCGTGAATGGAATTCCGGTGACAAGGTGAGTTTGACCTTGCCTATGGAAATAGAGGTAAAGACGTGGGAAAAAAACAGCAATAGCTTTAGCGTAAGCCGTGGCCCGTTGACCTATTCGCTAAAGATCGGAGAAGATTATATCCGAAAAGAAAGTGATGAAACGGCCATTTGGGACTCCAAGTGGCAAGAAGGCGTGGACACCAAAAAGTGGCCATCTTGGGAAATCCGTCCCACTACCGATTGGAATTATACTTTGGTATTGGATAAGGAAAACCCTGCCGCTTCACTGGAAGTGGAAGAACGGCCTTGGCCTGAAAGTAATTTTCCGTTTACGCCGGAGAATGTACCTATCATGATCAAGGCAAAGGGGAAGCAAATGCCTACTTGGCAGCTTGATCAATATGGACTGGTGGGTGAACTGGAGGATTTGCCGGCTACTTCGGACCAGCCTGTGGAGGAGGTGACACTACTTCCAATGGGAGCAGCAAGGCTAAGGATCACCGCATTCCCCAATCTAAAATAACCAATATCCCAAGTCTCAGGTCTCACTACTCAAGACTCACTACTCAATACTCAATACTCAAATCTAAACATAAACAACATGAAAAAGTCACTATTGCTAGGTGCCAGTCTGCTCCTTGCCCAGTCATTCGCTTGGGCACAAGAAAGCAACTGGGCACCTGCCGAAGGTAAAATTATGACAGAGTGGGCCGAAGAAATCGACCCCGAAAATGTCCATCAAGAGTATCCACGGCCACAATTGGTTCGGGAAGATAACTGGCAAAACCTCAACGGGCTATGGCAGTACGCCATTCAATCCAAAGGAGGACAATCGCCATCGTCTTTTGATGGGGAAATATTGGTGCCGTTTGCTGTTGAGTCCGCACTTTCTGGTGTCGGAGAGCGTGTAGGAGCCGAAAAGGAGCTATGGTACAAGACTACTTTTGATGCTAAAAAGTCCAGCAAGGAACGCGTGTTGTTGCATTTCGGTGCAGTGGATTGGGAAGCTGAAGTATTTGTAAACGGCACCTCAGTGGGCGTTCACAAAGGAGGCTATGCACCATTTTCTTTTGATGTCACCGATGCACTTAAAGGCAAAAAAGGCAACGAACTGATCGTAAGGGTCTGGGATCCTTCCAATGATGGTCCACAGCCCAGAGGCAAGCAAATCAAGAATCCACACGGAATCTGGTATACGCCTGTGACGGGGATATGGCAGACGGTTTGGACAGAGAATGTTCCTTCCAGCTATATTGCCAGTACCAAGAATACTCCGGACGTGGATGCAGGTACGCTGACAGTAGAAGCCGATGTGAAGAACGCCCAGTCTGGTCAGAAAGTACGTGTAAAAGCACTTGCTGAAGGACAGGTGGTCGCTGAAGAAGAAGTGGAAGTAGGCCAGCCGGCTGTGTTGAGCATTGCGAATGCCACACTTTGGGAGCCCGGAAATCCTTTCTTGTACGATCTGGAGGTGAGTCTGGTAAACGGTAACCGTGAAGTAGATGCTGCCCAAAGCTACGCAGCCATGAGAAAGGTAAGTATGGAGCTGGATGACGATGGTGTACAGCGAATGCTTGTCAACGATAAGTTTATTTTCCAATACGGTCCATTGGACCAAGGGTGGTGGCCTGATGGTTTGTACACTGCGCCTAGCGAAGAGGCCTTGGTATTTGATATCATCAAAACTCAGGAAATGGGCTTTAATATGATCCGTAAACACGTAAAAGTGGAGCCTGCAAGATGGTATTACCACTGTGACAAGATGGGGATGCTGGTATGGCAGGACATGCCCAGTGGTGACATGGGCAACCAGTGGAACCCACGTCCAGGGATCGTAGGGGTAGGTACGGAGCGTGACCGAACTCCCGAGTCTGAGGCGATATTCAGGACTGAATGGAAAGAGATCATGGATGATTTCCATAATTTCCCCTCCATCATCGTATGGGTACCGTTCAATGAAGCTTGGGGGCAGTTTAAGACGGAGGAAATCGTAGAATGGACCATGAAGTACGACGAAAGCCGTCTAGTAAATGGTGCCAGTGGCGGAAATTTCTTCCCTGTAGGACAAATCATGGATTTGCACAATTACCCCGAGCCAGCCATGCCGAATCCTAAGTTCTTTGGTAAGGATATGGTCATTACTTTGGGAGAATTTGGTGGTCTGGGATTACCTGTGGAAGGCCACACTTGGCAAGAAAAAGACAACTGGGGCTATCAAAGTTTCAAGTCTGTGGAGGACCTCGAAAACCGCTATGCAGAGATGATGGAGTCTTTGGCGAAGTTGATCCCAAGAGGACTCTCGGCGGCCGTTTACACCCAAACCACCGATGTGGAGGTAGAGACCAATGGCCTGATGACCTATGACAGAAAAGTGATCAAATTGACACCTGCATTCCTCAAAAAAGTGCACGAGCAGCTTTATGATGCAGAGTAAAGGAGCTTTTGGTTAAACCCGAAATATGCATTAACCTCATAACGATTCCTAATGCATAAATCGGGTTAAACCTAAAGTTAGTTTTATAAATTATATCAAAAAAGCCAAGGTGAAAATCGCCTTGGGCTTTTTGTGCATATAGCTTTACCTGGATTAGCAATGTCGTTTAGTTAGTATGTATCTGGAAATATTGGTTTAATTGTTTTTCTTGCTTAATTCTAAGATGGTTTTCATCTCTTTACCTTTGTTACTTTTTTGCTTCAGGTCAAAAAAGTAACCAAAAAACCCCGCCGCTGTGCATCTATCGGCCTAAAATTAAAACCTTCCCTCATGCAGGCAAACTCCTCCTTCTCTAGCTGCCAACATTCTTTTTGGCTAGTATTTCGTCAAACAAGCCTGCCTTCTTGCCTACCCGCTTTTTAATTTCTTAACGCCCAATACCTGCAAGGCGGATCCATTTTATACATGTTTAGAAAGGCCATGGATTAAAACCATAATTCTCTCAATGGGCTATCAATAGGTTCAATATGTCGTAAAGTTACAAATTGGCTGCAGCCATTGATAACTCTCCGAGCCAATGGGAGAGCCATCCGGTACAGGTGCTGTAGGAAGCTTTTCGGTAGGTTCTATGGGTTCATGGTCTAGTTTGGCCACGATACGGTTGACGTAGCTTTGGTGGGCGGTTTGTGCTGCAGATCCATTGGAAGTAATACTGTCATTTAATTTTTGAATCCCCTGATAGGCCAATGCTCTTGCTTGTGCGGAAGCTTGTCCACTTCGATAAAGATCAATCAGCTGGCCTAATAATGCTTTTTGGACAGTACGGGAGATCTCTTCTTCATATTCCGAGGAAGCAGGAAATCCATTTACGGTTTGGATGGTTTTGTTCATGATTTCCATCAGTCCGGGAAGCGCTGTATTCACTGCATGCTGCGCAACTAGCCGGCTTGCCCTATGAGGGTGGAAAATAAATGAGAAAGTCATCTCTGCCGCTACTTGTGGCGGGGTGAGCGGGTCAAATGTCAGCCCTGTTTTTCCTTGGAAAGTTTCTCTGCTATTGGCACTGTATCCATAAGGTCTGGGCGGAACAAGTTCCAGCACTTTTGCAGGCACTTCGAGGTTTTCCGGTGCTACGGTAGCCAAAAGCGCATCCAAGGCATTGATTTGTGACTTGGCATTGACAGGTGTCGGAGCACTGCTACCGTCGCCTCTCACCGCATACTGATAGTTGACCCCAGCGATCAACTTGGAGGCGGCATCCACCTGGTACCGATGAAAAAGGTACATCGGTACAAAGACCTCTTCTAAAGTGGCCATAGGTTGTCCCATTTTTATTTTCTTTTCACTGAATTCAGCTAGGACATGTTTTCTGATCTCCATGACTCGGTTCAGTTCATCGACTGAATTGGAGCCGTTGTCCCAGAGGTGGGTGGATGGATGGGCACTTCCTGCTGGACGGGCATCTTGGTCCGAGAGAAAGTCCAGCCCCTTCGTTCGGTAGGATGTTACAAGTTTGTCGATTTCTTGAAGTTCATCGCTGCCCGCTGGAAATTCCCCGTAGGCCATTTCAATGGCGACTTGGTCCCATTCACCAATTCCCGCATCATAGGCATCGGAGAGGTCTAAGTTGCCGTCACCGTCCATCTGTACAAGCGGATGGGGATAATCCATTACGGAAGCCCTGTCTTGTGCACTGGCGACGTAATTATGTGGCAATCCAAGGGTGTGTCCTACCTCATGGGCGGCCAGTTGGCGCATTCTGGCCAAGGCCATATCCAGCATCGCTTCATCTTCCACTTCGCCCGTTTCCAGGTAATTGGCAATGAGCCCTTGCGCAATGAGAAAATCTTGACGTACACGAAGGGAACCAAGCGTTACTTTACCCTTGATGATTTCGCCCGTTCTGGGATCTGTGATTCCACCGCCGTAGGACCATCCACGGGTAGACCGGTGCACCCATTGGACGAGATTGTAGCGGATATCCATGGGATCCGCATCTTCGGGGAGGAGTTTTACTTGGAAGGCATCGATAAACCCTGCTGCTTCGAATGCTTCCGCCCACCATTGTGTGCCTTCCATAAGCGCAGAGCGAATAGGCTCAGGAGTACCGGGATCGATGTAATATACGATAGGTGCTATCACTTCACTGGGAGCAGTGCCGGGATTTTTTTTGGTCAGCCGATGTCTTCTGATGTATCTTTTGACGATAGGCTCGTTAATCGGTGTGGCAAAATCGTAAAAGCTTACTGCATTGACGCCAGCCCTAGGGTCAAAGAGACGGGGAGTGTACTTGTCATCAGGGAGCTTGACAAAGGAATGGTGCATCCTCACGGTGACCGCATCGGAAGACGGCGTGACGCTTCGCAGATAACCTCCAGCCCCACTTCCCGTAAGGGTGATGGTCGCTTCTATTTCTGTGTTTTCAGGAAAGCTTTTGGTGCGTGGCAAGTAGATGGCAGAGCGCTTGGGGGCTATTTTATAATTGCCTTGGTTCCTTCTGCTGATAGCTGATGAAGCCCCCACTGCATCCTGTAAGGCAAATTCCGTGGCGTCCACCAAATAGTGTGTAGTAGATTGTGCCGCAATGTCAAATCCCCACAAAACGGATTCTGCAAAAGACTCTTCAACGGCTTTTTGTTCCATGGTATTATCAGTGATGGCCCGATAGTCATAATTACTTTCTGCCATCAATAGTTTTTTTCCTGATTTTCGGAAATTTACCACATGAGCACCAGAGAGCCTGCCTCTGTCCAGTCCGATGTCATTGGATCCCAGACCGGAGGCGAGGGAAGGGTAGTAGAGGATTTCTTCTTCGGTTTTGGGAATCTCTAGCCATATTTTGCCGGTATTGTCATCCCAATAAAGAGGGAAAAAACCCGGCTTTTTTTCCATGCCCGCTACCAATTCGGCAATGGTAGGGGACGGATTGGATTGGGAAAATCCATGGTGTACAGCAATGGTAAATAGGATGAGGGATAGTGTGAAGGTTAGTAAAGCTTTTTTCATAAATGGTTATGGTCAGAAAAATGGAAATAATAGGATGTTCTCAGTAGGTATTTGGGATGAATAATAATCCAAAAAAATAGGCGGATAAACTAATGGAAATACATGAATGGTAAGAGGTAGAGACTGTTAGCAAAACAGTCTCTACGGTGAGGGGGCAAGCAACTTTTATAATTTAATCGTAAAGTAGAAGGAGATTACGGAATAGGGACTTCTTCTTTAGGCCTGTTTCCTCGCTGCCTGTTCATTCTAAAAAGCTGTTTGATAAATTCCCTGTCCGCTTCCTGAAGCAAGAAAACCTGTTTGGGACTGAGTGTTTCAGAGAACTTTTCAATCGATTTTTTTTCAAGGTTAAGCAATTCCTCTTGTAGTGCTATTTTGGAATTGATCAGTTCGGTAGCTTTTTCGTTGGTAAGGGATGATTTCTCCACTTGGGAGATTTTCCGCATTTGGTGGTGGATGTTTCTCCGCTTCTCTTCAAACTCGTTGTAGACTGGCCAAAACTGCTCTGCCTGATCAGGAGTAATGTCCAGTTTTTGGGTAATAAAGGCAATTTTTGCCGCTTCCAACTTTTCACTGTCATAGCCAAGGTCTCCACCTCTTCGCTGCGCCAAAAGGCTAGAGGAAATCAAGGCCATCCATATCAATAAACTTAACTTTTTCATGATTTTTAAATTTTCCGGTTCCTACTGATTTCCAAGGTTAATAATACCATAGTTCCTCTTCCAGTTCACTTTCACTGAATTGATAAGATTGCCATTGTTCTTCAACTAGCTCGTTCAGGATGGCATTGGGATCATCAGAAAGCGACAATACATCCTCCGCACTCCACTCGCCCTGATCGATTAACAGTTCAATTTCATCTTCCACGGCCAAAGCAGTGGGGGTCGTTGTTTCCGTTATGCTCTCTGTTTCGAATTTAAAGATAAATAAAGAAGTAGACAGCACAACCATTGCAGCAGCTGCCCAACTAATCCAGATCGTCCGCTGCTTACCTTGTGCATTTTTTGCCATTACCTGCTCAGGAAGACTTTCAAAGTAGCCCTCTGGTACACGGAAAATTTCGCCTTTTGGAATGTTCTTTTTCATAACCTATATTTTAGACAATGGATACTGGAAAAGGTTTAGTCGCCATTGATTTGATTTTCGATTTTTTTCACGGCATGGTGATAGCTGGCTTTTAATGCCCCCACAGATGTTTGCGTGATTTCGCTCATTTGTTCATAGCTCATATCCTCATAATACTTCATATTGAAGACCAGTCGTTGCTTTTCAGGAAGTTTCAAGAGTAGCTTTTGAAGCAATAACTGAATGTCGTCTCCCTCAATATGTGGGGAATTGTCCAAGTACTTGACCATTTTATTTTCATGGTCTTCAAGCGTCAGGAATTGGCGTTTTTTCTTTTTATTCAGGAAATTGAGACTTTCGTTGACCGCAATCCTGTAAAGCCATGTAAACAGGGTTGAGTCGGCCTTGAACTTGTCGATAAACCTAAATGCACGAATGAAGGTGTTCTGAGTGATATCGTCTGCATCTTCGTGAATGATCACCATCTTCCTTATGACGCTATAAATGCGCTTTTGGTAGTAGGTTACAAGCAGTCGATACCCCTCTTCCCTCGTGTTGGGGGCTTTTATCAGTGCCAATAATGATGCGTCGTCCAATGGATTCATTTCCTGCTTAGACTGATAAGATACCCATAAGTTTAATGGCATCACAAGAAAAAATGAAGCGAGTAAGGTAGTTAATTGATTATGAGTTAGGGACAGTGTGGTGTTCTCTGTTTTTTTAGTATACTCTTTGGTTAGTAAAACATTGGCCAAAAGCTAATTTTCACAAAGCAAAAGAGCCAACAAGCAATCACGCCTTTGGCTCTTGTATACCTTGATTAAAGCATATTCCGTGGTTAGTCACCATTTAGTAAAGAGGTGGTGACTAGATCTCCAAGATATAATCCAAAATGCCGGCATTTTTTCCTTTCGGCCTAGTGACGACCAAAGGGTATTTTTCATTCAACTGGATCAAGCGTTCGGCAATGCTTCCGATGAAAAGGGCCGTCGCAGCTGTCCGTCCTTTGGCACCGATGACGATCCCATCCACTTGGAGTTCTTCTGCTTTGAGGATAATATCCTCTACGGGGTCATCATTGTTGTCCACGGTGTAGACGGGTGTAATAGTTAAGTTTTTGGTGTCGATTTTTCGAATAAACTTTTTGTAGTTTACTTCGGCATTTACCTTCATGACTTCGGCAAATTCATCATAGCTCTTGCCAGTAAGGTGGTAGCCTGACGGGACAGAGAATACGTTTTGGCAGATAATGTCCACGTTGCCACCATTTTTTTCTGCTATCATTATGGCTTCTTCTAAAGCGTCCTTTGAATAGTCGGAGAAGTCTATGGGTACCAGTAATTTGTCGATTTTTGGAGAAGTGATGGTTTCCGGGACGATAGTGAGTGAGCAGGATGCCCGTCGAGCCAATCGTTGGGAAACCACGCCGCTGCCTGGCAGGGTGGTCTTTCTACCTACCAAGATCATGTCCGCGGACTTTTCATGAGCTAGTTTTAATATTTTCTTTGACAATTGCCCTTCCTTGACCACGTAAGATAGTTCTGTATCTTGCTTCTTAGAAAAATGCTCGTCGACGACTGTTCTCATTTGCCCTTTTCTCTCATCCACCATGTTTTCCACGAGGTTAGGAAACTCTTTTAAGATATCCTTGGGGATTTGAAGATTACGGATGACATTGGTGAAATAGATCTTTTTGGTGTGGTTGATCTGCGCGATAAAGGATGCGAATTTAACCAACGTGACGTCCATTTCGGATAGGTCCAAGCAAACGATGAGTTTTTTGATTTGATACATTTCCTAAGCAGCTAATTTTGATGTCCTACGAGATAGTTTTTTATACCGTAAAAGCAGTTAAAAGTTAATATATGGTAAAATTAAGACAACGCCAGAGACTTGCCAACTTATCACCGAATATAAGATTATTGTTTAAAATTTACCAAGGATTCCTTGTTCAACTGTTTAAGTTGGTGATTTTTTGACGATAGCCTTTTTTATTTCGGTACATCCAGATCGAAGTAGTAGGATGTTGCGATATATTGTAAGTAGTGGTTTATGTTGGTGTGTATTTTGGTTGTAAGGTCAATATACAGTTCTTTGTTTGGTTATTGTTAAGATGGTGTAATAATATAACTAATTGATTGTAAGTGTATTATTGTGTTTTTTTAGATATTGAAAGATAATTTATCATTCCCGGATCAAATTTGTATATTTGCAGAGGCTCGGGCTGCAGACATGTTCAAACTTCACAATTAAGGAAAATGCCGAGTGAAGCCTTTTTTCAAAACCAGGCCTCATCCGCCACGGCGGACCTCGTTTCTTCGGAAGCAGGATAACAGTGGAAGGTTGCGAAATTCGGGCAGCTCAAATCTTGTCTATAAAGAGGTTTTGTAACACTCCAAGGCCCGGGCTTTACTTTTTATATATTTCCCTTCCATAGCTCCTTAATGCTTATCAACAAAAAAAGAGAGCAATGTAAATCATTTACCCTCTTTTCGATTGTTGTGGTTATTTATGTTTTTAAAATAGCTGCTTTCCTTAACCTCAGGCAAAGAAAGCAGCATGGTTTTCATTAATATAAAATCCTGAATCGGATGGTGCCTTCAATTTCTTTAAGGGCATCGATCACATCATTGGAGTACTGTTTGTCAATGTCCGTGATGACATAGCCAATTTTTTCGTTTGTTTTGAGGTATTGGCCGACAATATTGATTTTATAATTGGCAAGAACTTGATTTATTTTTGCCATTACGCCAGGTGCGTTTTGATGAATATGGATCAATCGATGCGCATCCTTCAGGAAGGGTAGTTGGATGTTCGGGAAATTGACACTGTTGAAGGTGTTTCCCGAATTGATGTATTCGATGATTTTACCTGGTACAAATTGCGCAATATTTTCTTGTGCCTCCAGCGTACTGCCACCGATATGAGGTGTCAGGATGGTGTTGGGGCAGCCTTTCAGTTCGGATTCAAACGGCTCGTCATTGTTCTTGGGTTCAGATGGGAATACATCTACTGCTGCACCAGCCAAATGGCCGTTTTCCAAGGCTTCTTTAAGGGCCGGTACTTCCACTACGTGTCCTCTGCTGAGGTTGACAAGGATAGCACCTTTCTTGATTTTGGCGATTTTTTCCTTGTTGAGGATGTTTTTGTTCTCTTTTCTTCCATCCACGTGAAGGGAAATGATGTCGCAGGTTTCCAAGAGTTCATCCAAAGAGTCGATCTTGGTGGCGTTGCCAAGAGCCAGTCTTTCTACCACATCATAGTAAAATACATTCATGCCCATGCTTTCTGCCAACACAGAAAGTTGAGCACCGATATTACCGTATCCTATGATGCCAAGTTTTTTTCCCCTTACCTCAAAACTCCCAGAAGCTGACTTGTTCCATATTCCTTGGTGCATTTTCATGGTTTTGTCATGAAGGTTGCGCATCAGGAAGATGATTTCTGAAATGGCCAGCTCTACGACAGAGCGGGTGTTGCTAAATGGCGCATTAAAAACGGCCACGCCTTTTTCCTGACAAGTTTCCAAGTCTATTTGGTTGGTGCCGATACAGAAAGCTCCTATGGCCATCAGTCTGTTGGCGTGATCCAGTACTTTTTTAGTGATCTGGGTTTTTGATCGGATACCTATTATGGAGACGTTTTTGATTTTCTCGCACAATTCTTCTTCCGACATTGCAGAGCCTACTACTTCTACATTGTAGCCTTCCTGTTTCATGATCTCCACGCCGATAGGGTGGACATTTTCCAGTAGGAGCACATTGATACGGCTCTTTGGATAGCTGAATTTTTTGTTCATTTTATTAACATACAAAATTTCATCCAAACTTGGGGCAATATGGTCCGCTTTTGATGAAACCTTAGGTCTATTGATATTTTCAGTAAATGCGTAAAATTTATTGGCCAGGCCAGAAGCCTTTATTTCATAGTCGGTATAGCCATCGCCAATGACGTAAACATCTCCTTCTAATTTTAGACTTTTGATGGTGGCAGGCTTTCCGTTGTTGTTGGAGAGTAGGTTGTCCTTGTTCAGGTCTACAATATTGCCCTCTCCATCATAGATGAAATCATTGGCAAAGACATTTTCTTCCTTAAGACCATAGGCTGCTACCACTGGTGTGATAAAGTCCTTAAAGCCATTGGACAGGATATAGATATTGTCTGCATTTTCCTGAAAGAACTCCCGGTTGCGTTGGAAGGACTTGGACACTTTTTGGTTAAGTGCATCGATAAGCTCGGCAATTTGCGACTTGTTTGCCTTCAGGATTTCGATACGTCTTACTAAACTTTCGCGGAGGTTTAATTTCCCTTCCATGCCCAGATCGGTAATGTCCTTTATGGCCTGTAATTTTTCATCTCTTTTGGGATCATTTCTTAAGCTGATCTCTCCCAAAATATCCAATGCCTCTACTTGAGTGAATGTGCTGTCAAAATCGATGATAAACTTTTTATCAATGGTCATTTTGTGGTGAACTTTTAATGATTTGGCCGTAAATTTAGTATTTTATTAAATTATACGAATGTTTGTTGCCAAAAATACTTTTAAAAATTTTCAAATGATTTTTAGCATTTAGTTTGTTAATTTGTGAAATCACCGAAATAAACGAGATAGCCATGAAAAATCACTTCTACCTGTTGTTGATCGTTTTTTTGTCTTTTGCAAAATTCACTTGCGAAGCTGCCGAAAAGACCCCTCAATTAACACAAAAAGATACCGTTCCAGGTAATTATGGAGAGGAGTTTAAAGTCGAGGGAATGATTCCTTTGTCTAAGATGTTAGAGGCCTTGACCACGCAGGAGGAAGTTGAAGGAAAAATAAGTGGTACGATCCAAGAGGTATGTGTCAAAAAAGGGTGCTGGCTTACCTTAAACTTGCCCAATGGCGAACCTATGCGTGTAACGTTCAAGAATTATGGTTTTTTTGTGCCCAAAAATGCCCATGGCTATCCGGTGGTTTTGGAAGGAAAGGCTGTCAAAGTGGTGACAGATGTGAAAACACTCAAACATTACGCAGCAGATGGGGGAGCTTCTCCAGAAGAGATTGATAAAATTAATGAACCAAAAGAAGAGTACACCTTTGTGGCAACAGGGGTGCTTATTCTGCCTAAAATATAATAACGATGGCAATAGCATTGGATAATTTGAGAGTGGGACGGATATACTACCTGACCAACTATGGTGAAAATCGCCATTTGGAAGTTTTGGAAAGAATTGGAAGGGATAATTTTCAGGTAAAAGACTTAGATACATTGGAGATTTATGAGCTCGAAGAACTGCTTAGGTGGGGGATCGGGAAGGATTATGATTTGGACGAAGTCCGGTGACGGAACCCTAGCATTTTTTATAAAACTGCCAGAATATTGAACTAGCGATTTTTTACAGAAGCTTCCGTTATAGGGATTTGAGTTAATCGAATTTTAAGTTTTTTTGGACTATTTTTAATGATTACATATTGTGAAATGGATTGCTTTTGGAATAGTATTTGTGGCTTTTGAGTTATTGTTGAAACTTTGAGATAAAATTATTACCGATCGTGTAATAAAATAACCGTCGGATTGCAAAAAATATATTTTTGCAAGACACGATATTGAAAGTGACCAAACGGGCTGCTTGGAAAAAGTACAAATTTTCGTTTTGTTTGCTTTTAGTTTTATAAACGTTCATTTAATTCCTTAAAAGTGAATGTCCAATTAATTATTTGGAACTGCACTAAACCATACATGCACTTCTGATTGGCTTACTGGATTACTGTGAAATGCGCACCCTAAAAAATGGGCCAATACCGCTCACAAATTTCACTTCCAGTACCCAGAGGGTTAGGGATTAACTGAATTCTTTGTCTGATAACAATCACCAAAATTACCTTAGCTTGCCTCTATCCGGACATTATCCGGTGAAAGGGAATGGTTTGGTTTGTTTTCGGACCCCCATAATGAATATATCTACTACTTAATAATTCTACACCCTTTATGAAAGTACTGTCAATGCAACGAATTTCTTTTGGCCAATTTATGGCCATGCTGATGACTTTGGTTTGTTTTCCAATGCTATTCAGCTGTAATGAAGGCAATTCAAGGGAATTTAAAAGAAATAAGCCCTTGGATATCCCTACCATGAAATTGATCCATAAGAATATCGAAGTGCCACAAACCTACATTTGCGATATCCAGGCGGTCCAGTTTGTGGAAGTCCGCGCAAAAGTAGAGGGGTTTGTCGATGAAATCTATGTGGATGAAGGACAATACGTCAGAAAAGGGCAATCTCTTTTTAAACTCAGCTCGGCTGAGCTGCAGGAAATGGTCAATAGTAACCAAGCAAGATTGATGCAGGCAAAGGCTGAAGCCCAAGCAGCCAAGCTTGAAGTGGAGCGGCTACAGACCTTAGTGGACAAAAATATCATTACCTCTTCTGAACTTGAGCTGGCTCAAGCCAAACTTGAAATGGCTGAATCAGGCATTATGCAAGCTACTTCCATGCTCAATAATGCCCAAACAGGACTTTCATATACCACGATCAAAGCGCCATTTGATGGTATCGTAGATCGTATTCCTTTTAAGACGGGTAGTCTGGTTACCACCGGTGAGCTGATGACGCACATAACAGATATCTCAGAGATTTTTGCATATTACAAAGTAAATGAAAATGAGTATCTCCGGTACATGCGTAAAAAAATGGAATCTGGTGAAGAAGAGGTACTGGAAAAGGAGTTGACATTGATTTTGTCTGATGGTCAGGCTTATCCCTACAAGGGCAAACTGGAGACGATGGAAGCGGATTTTGAAAAGGGTACAGGTTCCATTGCATTTAGAGTGAGGTTTCCCAACCCGGACGGCTTGATCAAACATGGCGCCAGTGGGAAGATCCAGATGACCAACGAGATGAACGATGTGTTTTTGATCCCACAAAAATCATGTTTTGAAATCCAAGACTATACCTATGTATATGTCCTTGACAAAGAGAATAAAGTACAGGTAAGGAGCTTTAGGCCGATCAAGCGGTTTGGATTGTTTTATGTGGCGGACAGCTTCAAGGATGGTGATATGATTGTTTATGAGGGTATCCAACAAATCAAGGATGGCGCAGTCGTCAATCCTGTTGGCGTATCTGAAGAAGAAGCCTACGACACCCTTTATCATTCTCTATAATTTTTATTGAACCACCATTTATTTCTGAAGTAAGCTATGTTTGAAATATTTATCAAACGGCCGATCCTGTCTACGGTCATTTCGGTGATCATCACCTTGGTCGGCATGTTGTCCTTAACATCTTTACCGGTCACACAGTTTCCCGAGATCGTTCCTCCATCGGTTACAGTGACGGCGCAGTATACTGGTGCCAATGCGGAGGTACTTGCCAAGGCCGTGGCCACCCCACTAGAAAGGGCCATTAATGGCGTGCCCGGCATGATCTATATGAACTCCGTAAATACCAATGACGGTATGACAGTGATCACCGTGGTCTTCAAAGTGGGAACGGATCCAGATCAAGCGGCTGTAAACGTACAAAATAGAGTGTCCACTGTGGTGGATGAGCTTCCTGAAGAGGTGATCAGGGCGGGTGTGATGACCGAGAAAGAGGTCAACAGTATGCTGCTGTATCTCAATCTGATGAGCTCCGATTCGACCCAAGATGAAAAGTTCGTGTACAACTTTGCCGATATCAATATCCTGAGGGAATTGAAGCGGATTGATGGAGTTGGATTTGCCGAGATCATGGGGTCAAGGGATTATGCCATGCGGATCTGGATGAACCCTGATAGAATGGTGGCTTACGATATATCCCCTCAAGATATCATAGATGCCATCAGGGCCCAAAACGTGGAAGCTGCCCCTGGTAAGTCAGGAATCAGTTCTGATAAGGACCCACAGATGCTTCAGTATGTCCTACGGTACACTGGAAAATTCAGCGAGGAGGAAGACTATGAAAACATAACCATCAAAGCCATGCCCGGCGGCTCCTTGCTTAGGATAAAAGATGTGGCAGAGGTGGAGTTTGATTCCGAGGATTATAACATGGTGTCCATTACGGACGGTAGTCCTTCTGCTTCCATAATGATCAAGCAACGGCCGGGATCAAATGCCCGTGAAGTCATCGGTGCTATCAAAGCGAAGATGTCGGAACTACAGGATAGTTCATTTCCTCCTGGCATGTCCTATAATATTTCTTATGATGTTTCGCGGTTCTTGGATGCTTCCATTGTCGGAGTGATCAAAACCCTCATTGAAGCATTTTTATTGGTTTCTATTGTTGTATTTATATTCTTACAGGACTTTAGGTCTACGCTGATTCCTGCCATTGCCGTGCCGGTTTCGCTGATTGGTACATTCTTCTTTATGGAACTATTTGGCTTCTCCATCAACCTGCTGACCCTGTTTGCGTTGGTGCTGGCCATTGGTATTGTGGTGGATAATGCCATCGTGGTGGTGGAAGCAGTGCACGTAAAAATGCACGAGGATAAGATGAACGCAAAAGATGCGACGATCGCTGCGATGAAGGAAATAGGCGGTGCCATTATCGCTATTACCATGGTGATGTCTGCAGTATTTATTCCTGTGGGCTTTATGACTGGTCCAGTGGGGATTTTCTATAGACAATTTTCGTTGACCTTGGCCATCGCCATTGTGATATCTGGGGTGAATGCCTTGACCCTTTCCCCTGCACTTTGTGGAATGTTACTGAAACCACCTCGCCATGATGAAGAAAAATCCAAAGGCTTCGTGCAGAAGTTTTTTGATGGGTTTAATCACAGGTATGAACAACTTTCGGGTAGGTATGCCAATGTCCTGAAGAAGATCGTAGGGAGAAGGACGGTTACTTTTGGCCTGCTTGGCTTGTTTATCATTGCTACTATTGGGATCAGTAATATTCTGCCGACAGGCTTTATCCCTACAGAAGATCAGGGAATGATCTATGTCAATGTGACTACGCCTCCGGGAGCGACCGTGGAGCGGACCAAGGTAATCTTGGATGATGTTCAGGGGGCTCTATTGCCACTGGATGAGGTGGAAACGATCTCGACATTAGCAGGTTATAGTCTACTGACAGAGACGGCTGGTGCATCTTATGGTATGGGGATGATTAACCTGGTCTCTTGGGGAGATCGGGATAAAAGTGTAAATGAATTAATAAAGGAATATCAGGACAGGGTGAGCCATATCACCGGAGCGGAGATACAGTTTTTTCCCCCTCCCAGTGTACCTGGTTTTGGTAATGCCAGTGGTTTCGAATTGCGGTTGATGGATAAGTCGGGTGGGCCGCTCAGCATTACGGCCAAGACCACCGAGGATTTTGTCAAAGCCCTGAACGACAAGCCTGAATTGAATGGGGTATTTACTAACTTTAACCCTAATTTTCCTCAATATATTCTTCATGTAGATCATGATAAAGCTTCGAGACTGGGTGTATCTGTGGATGATGCCATGCAGACCTTGCAGAGTTTTATCGGGAGTTTTTATGCTTCCAATTTTATCCGGTTCGGTCAGATGTACAAGGTCATGATTCAGGCGGCTCCCGAATACCGGACCAATCCTGAATCTCTTCTCAGGATGTACGCCAAAAGTTCAAGAGGAGATATGGTGCCTTATTCCAATTTCGTAACCTTGGAACGAGTGTATGGGCCAGAGCAGCTCACAAGGTACAATATGTTTACCTCTGCCATGATCAATGGCGAACCGGCCGAAGGATACAGTAGTGGTGATGCTATCCAAGCAGTAGAGGCTACGGCCTTGGAGTTTTTGCCAAGAGGGTTTGATATCAACTGGTCTGGGATGACACGGGAGCAGATTGAATCTGGTAACCAAGCGATCTACATTTTTGCGATTTGTTTGGTGTTTGTGTATTTGCTTTTGGCAGCCCAATATGAGAGCTACTTACTGCCACTGCCCGTGATTTTGTCACTACCAGCAGGTGTCTTCGGTGCCTTTTTACTGCTGAAGCTTACCGGACTGGAAAACAATATCTATGCCCAGGTGTCCTTGGTGATGCTGATAGGCCTCTTAGGCAAAAATGCGATTCTGATCATTGAAATTGCCATTCAAAACCGAAGCAGGGGAGTGGGTATTCTGCAATCAGCAATAAACGGCGGTGTGGAGCGCTTAAGGCCTATTTTGATGACCTCATTTGCCTTTATTTGTGGTTTGATTCCGTTGACCATCGCCTCTGGGGCAGGAGCTATTGGTAACAGGACTATCGGTACTGCTGCGGCAGGAGGGATGCTTATCGGAACACTGGTAGGGATTTTCCTTATCCCCGGATTATATGTGGTCTTTGAGTCCCTGTCCACGCATTTCAAAAACAAATCAAAAGACGAAGTAGCAAAAGCATAATGAATAAAAGATATATCATCGGTAGTGCACTGTTAGCCTTGTTGGCCTGGGGATGTAAAACAGGGGAAGTGGTCCAAAACCCACCGCTGGAATTGCCCGTGGCTTATGGGGTGAAACGTGATTCCTCTGCTAACTTGGCAAGCGAAAATTGGCGGATGTTTTTTGAAGATCAGAAGCTGAAGCGGTTAATATCCAATGCATTGGAACATAATCAGGATGTGCGGAAGACCTTGGAGAGGATAGAAATAGCCAATGCACAGATGTTGGCAGGAAAACGCGGTTGGCTTCCTAGCGTAAATGGCGTAGCAGGAGCGAGCCAAAAGAAGTTTGGTGACTATACCATGGATGGTGTGGGCAACTATGATACTAATTTTTCGGAAAACCTCACCGAAGACCAGCATATTCCCGATCCTTACAAGAACTTCATGGTGGGAGCAGAATTTTCTTGGGAATTGGATATTTGGGGAAAATTCAAACAGCGTAAAAAGGCAACAGTGGCGCGTTGGTTGAAGTCCCAGCAAGCAGCCAATTTGGTAAAAACCCAGTTGATAGCCAATGTCGCTAAGATTTACTATAGAATCGTAGGGCTTGATGAAGAGATCATTATTCTTAGGAAAAACATATCTCACCAGGAAACTGCCTTTCAGCTATCAAAGGACCTAAAAGAAGCCGGCAAAGAAACGCAACTGGCAGTGGACCAGTTTGAAGCACAATTGCTGAACTCCAATTCACTGCTCATCCAAAAAGAAAGGGAGCTGCGTTCTTCGGAATTGGCGTTAATGGCTTTGTTGGGAAGTTATGAAGGAGGCTTGAATCGCACCACTTTATCCCAAGTGGAGTTTATGCCAGAGGTGTTGGAAATTGGCGTACCGGCTGATTTGTTGCAGCGTCGGCCAGATGTCAGGCAGTCAGAATATGAGTTAGAGGCCAGCAAGGCAGATGTGCATGTAGCCAGGGCTGCTTTCTTCCCTTCTTTGAGGTTATTTGGGTCAGCTGGTTTCAATGCTTTTGAAATGAGTAAGCTGTTGCTAAGCCCTGCATCTACCTTTTATGAAGCAGGTGCCGGATTAGTGGCCCCCATCTTCAATCGCAGTCAGATAAAAGTGGCTTTTGAGCAAGCCAAAGCCTCCCAACGAATTGCCTTTTTGGATTATGAACAAACCGTTCTCAAAGCCTATTTGGAAGTACTTGATATGGTCAATGTATACAGTACCCTTGATGAACAGTTGGCATTGAAAACCGATGAGGTGCTGGTGTTGAGAAGGTCTATATCCAATGCAAATACCATGTTTTCCGTTGGCTATGCCAATTACCTTGATGTGATCAACTCCCAAAACAGGGCTCTCCAAGCAGAATTGGATTATGTGGCCTTAAAGACTGAAAAGCTGCAGAGCATTGTGAAACTTTATCGTGCACTTGGCGGTTCGATGAGTGCACCAGAAGAACTGGCAGTAGCTACTGATCAAGCTCAGGAAGAAGACGATGTTCAGTAAAGGTTAGCCCCAGTAAATAATATAGAGCAAAAAAAAGCTGTTGCACTTCTGATGCAACAGCTTTTTTTTGATAGAAAGTGGAGTGATAACTTAACCCGGATTATGCGTTAGGAATCGTAGTGAGAGCTGAAATTGCAAGAAAATCAGTTAGTTTGGAGGCATTAGCGTAGCACCGCTACGGTGATGCCGAAAACTAAAGTGAAACGGCTGATTTTGAAGCAGTTTAAGGTCGCAACAGATAGGCTAATGCATATTCCGGGTTTAACCCGGATTATGGTGACCAAAAGACTATTTGATCACTACATCAAATGGCAATCGAGCTTTGATGCCTTTCATCTGCTGGATATTTTCAATTTTTTGGAGCAATTGATAAGTTTCGCCAAATCGATAGTGCATATAGCGGGCTTCGATATCAGTGCCCAATTCCGTCATGATTTGTTCCAGAATGGTTTTTTGTTTAGGGTAATAGAGGACACGGTATTCGTCCTCGATGCCTGATTTTTCTGCAGCGATTTGGATCGCATCATCCAGCCCGCCAAGGATGTCTACCAGCCCGTTTTCTTTGGCTTGGAGTCCACTCCAGACTCTTCCTGAAGCTACTTCTTTCACTGCTTCTTTGCTCATTTTCCTGCCATCGGCCACTCTAGTGATAAAAGTGTCATAGCCTTCCTCGATCTGGTTTTGGATGATGTTTTTCTCCACTTCGCTCAGCTGACGTGTAGGGTTCATAAAGTCCGAAAACTCACCCGTTTTGGCCACATCGGTGGTGATGCCCAGTTTGTTGTTGAGCAGGCCTTCTGCATTGAACCACATTCCGAAAATCCCAATTGATCCGGTGATGGTATTGGGCTGAGCAACGATGGTGTCCGCTGGTGCAGAGATGTAATAACCACCAGAAGCGGCCAAAGAGGACATGGATGCGATTACCGGTTTTACTTTTTTGGCTTCGTTCATTTCTCTCCAGATAACTTCAGAGGCGAGCACTGAGCCTCCTGGGGAATTTACCCTGAGCACGATGGCTTTGATGTCATCGTCTAGCCTTGCTTTTTTTATTTCCTTGGCAAATACCTCTGAACTGATGGTGCCTTCTACTTCTCCACTGACAATCTCTCCTTCTGCTACTATCACTGCAATCCGGTTCCTGGCGGTCAGGTTTTTAGTCTTCGCGGTTTTATTGATGCCCGTAATATTGATGGTGGGGATTTCAGCATCTGCTTCCAGTTCGAGTTTTTCCCTTAATAGGTCTTTGACCTGGTCATCGTACCAAATACCATCGACCAAACCCAAATCGGCAGCATCTTGGGGTTCTCGCACGAGCATTTGATCATTGACGTTTTTCAATTCTTCGTAATCCAAAGCTCGGCTTTCTGCTACTTGTCGGACCATGTAATTGTTCATGTCGCCAAGGAATGACTCGGTTTGTCTCCTGTTGGCATCACTCATTTGGTCGAGGATGAAAGGCTCCACTGCACTTTTATACTCACCTACCCGAAAGATAACAGGCTCAATCTCCAGTTTCTCCAATAAACCTTTGAAAAACAGGGTTTCGGAAGACAGGCCATTGAATTCAAGACCTCCCATTGGATTAAGATAGGTTTCACTTGCTGCGGAAGAGAGAAAATAACCTCCTTCACTGTATAGTTCTGAATACGAAATGATGAATTTTCCAGACTCCTTGAAGTCCAACAGTTCATTTCTAAGTTCTGTCAGGGCTGCTGGATTCGCCATTACCGTCCCCGCCTGCAGGTATATTCCTTTTATATTCTCGTTTTCTTTCGCTGTTCGGATGGCCTTTTTGACATTTGTCAATCCTATCTGATGAGCTGCAGGGATAGGTCCAAACGAGGAGAGGTCGATATTGTCCTCGGCAGTCCTTTCCACTAACATGACGTTTTCCAGGTCGATATGGAGAACGGTGTTGTCCTGAATAGTGACTTGCTCTTCTGCAGTGGACAATGTGATCAGCCCGGCAACCAGAAAGAAACCGATGAGTGAGAATATCATCAACCCCACGATTACCGCCAGAACATTGCTTAAAAATTTCATACTCTACTTAATATTTGATTAGCTCGAAAATACGTCTTTTTTCTTATTTCTGTATAGTTTTGAGGGGTGAAATTAAATCGAGCCATGAAGCAAGTAGTTCTTTTGATCGGAGGTAATCTAGGTGATCGGTCCAAGCTGATCCAAGAGGCAAAGGATATGCTCCGACAGCACGTTGAATTGATAAAGGGTTCATCGCTTTATGAAACAGCGGCCTGGGGAGGCAAGTCTTCCGGTAGTTACCTGAATCAAGCTTTGGTAGTGGAGACCGAGCTGGAAGCAGAAGCGGTGCTGGATATTACCCAGGGAGTGGAAAATGCACTGGGGAGGGAGCGCTTGGCAAAATGGGGCGACCGTACCATGGATATTGATATCATCTATTTCGGTGATGAGGTGGTGGATACGGCTCGGTTAAAAGTGCCTCATCCTCTGATGACAGAGAGAAGGTTTGTATTGACGCCTATAGTGGAAATTTTGCCGGATTTTGTCCATCCTGTTTTGCAAAAAAACAATAGGGAGCTATTGGAAAGCTGTACCGATGAGAGTGCGGTGGCCAAAGTATACTAATGGCCATGACTGTGAAAATGCTATTTTTTTATTGGAAGTAAGCAGGATATTTTTAAAATTTGGGACATCATGAAGTCATAATAAACGTTAGCGGAAATTTTAGACCCTCTAGGGTCATGATTGCAGTGTCCCGTTCGTCACGGTAGTACATTGCTATTTTTCATTGTTACCATTACTTTATTATGACTTTAATTAAAATAATCCATCATTTTAAGAAAGCCTTAAGTGGCACAGAGGAAGATTATACCGTAGGAAGTATTCGGAAGGCGATCTTTTATTTGTCCATTCCCATGATCTTGGAAATGTTGATGGAATCGCTGTTTGCCGTAGTGGATATTTTCTTTGTGGGAAAATTGGGCGTTCAGGCTGTGGCCACGGTGGGCTTGACAGAATCTGTCCTTACCATTGTGTATTCAGTGGCCATTGGCCTGAGTATGGCGGCTACTGCTGTAGTGGCCAGAAGGATAGGCGAAAAGAAAAAGAAGGCGGCTTCGGAGGCTGCTTTTCAAGCCATCACCATCTGTGCAGTTTTGGCTATTTTCATAGGTTTATTGGGCTTGCTGTTTGCAAAAGACCTGCTGACGCTGATGGGAGGAGAGCCCGAATTGGTGGCCAGTGGCTATCGATATACCCAAGTGATCTTTGCAGGAAATATCAGTGTGATGCTACTTTTTCTGATCAATGGGGTGTTTCGAGGTGCTGGAAATGCGGTGATTGCCATGCGGACATTGTGGCTGGCCAATGGTATCAATATCGTCTTGGACCCTATGCTGATCTTTGGGATTGGTTTCTTTCCGGAAATGGGGCTTGAAGGGGCTGCCTGGGCCACAACTATTGGCAGATCAGTGGGGGTACTGTTCCAGTTGTCGGTGTTGCTGAGGGGCAAAGCGATCATCAGTTTTGACTGGGAAGTGTTGCGTTTCAAATGGCATACCGTCAAAAATATCCTGAAAATTGCCCTTGGGGGAATGGGGCAGTTTTTGATCGAATCGGCCAGTTGGATTGTACTCATGAGGATTGTGTCCAATTCAGGAAGTGTGGCATTGGCTGGGTTTACCATTGCCATTCGGTTGATTATTTTCGCATTGCTTCCAGCCATGGGTTTTTCCAATGCTTCGGCTACTTTGGTAGGACAAAACCTAGGTGCCAAACGCCCAGAAAGGGCAGAACAGTCTGCTTGGAAGGCCGCACATTATACAGCGGTTTTTTTGGGAAGCATTGGTTTGTTGTTTTTCCTTTTTGGGGAATACATTATCAGTTGGTTCAATGATAATCCGGCTGTCATCCAAATAGGGAGTGAGGGACTCGGTATCATCTGTTTGGGCTACGTTTTCTTTGCCTACGGTATGGTCATGAGCCAGTCCCTCAATGGTGCCGGTGATACCAAAACCCCCACATTGATCAATATCGTAGTGCTGTGGTTATTTCAATTGCCCATGGCCTATGTGCTTTCCAATTGGTTTGGAATGGGAGCTACTGGGGTTTTTATAGCCATTGCAGTGGGACATTCTGTCCACGCACTGGTGAGCGGCTATATCTTTAACCGTGGCAAGTGGAAGCTGATGGAGGTGTAGGATTGGTGGCTACGACTACTGGTCATTTCTTTTCCAGTGCCGTGCCTTCGAAGATAATTCCTTCCCAGCCGCTTTTGATGAAATTACGGATGTTTTGGTGATCTTCTCCATTGGGATTTCCCAAAACATCCTTTCTGTAAATATCTCCAAACAGATTTAACGTTTGTTCAGCGCTGAGGCATAGGAACCTGCCGAGGGCAAAAATTTTGCATGAACCATTGTTTTCGCCGGCTTCATTGATGGTATTCCCATTGGCGAAGCGGGTAGGGGTGAAGTGGTAGTTTTCTTCTATGTAATCAATCGTTTCCTGAAAGGAAATGGCTTCTGGGTTTTGGCTTATTTTGTCAGTAAAATTCATTGTTGCTTCTAAAGTTTGCCCAAAAATAATGGGTTTTATTGATTTATGGCAAGGAGATTTGATTATACGCTTTCTTGCCAGCAGATTTTATTGCTCACAGAACGTACAGAACCCGCAGAATGAAATAAGGTTTTTCTGTGATTTCCATGGTTTCAGTGAGAACCTATTTGTTGTTTCTGTGATTACTGGTGTCATGGTGGATATACATGCAAGAAGATAGACTGTGCGTTGTGAGAATGTTGGTTTAACCCGGTTAATCATCCTTTGTGCCTAATGTGGTTGTCAAAAAGTTAGCTACTTTACGTTACTTTCTCAACGGCTTAGAATCTAGGTTCAATAAGTTTTGTATATTAAACCCGGATTATGCGTAAGGAATCGTAGTGAGAGCTGAAATTGCAAGAAAATCAGTTAGTTTGGAGGCATTAGCGTAGCACCGCTACGGTAATGCCGAAAACTAAAGTGAAACGGCTGATTTTGAAGCAGTTTAAGGTCGCAACAGATAGGCTAATGCATATTCCGGGTTAAACATTGAATGTTGTTTTTTGGATAATGAGGATAACTAACCCACAATAGAAAGAGCTTGCAGACTTATTGAGAGAGGCTGGGTTGAATGTGGTGGATTTTGAAGTTTCAGGTATATACAAGGAGTTTAAGGTCAAATACAGGTATGATTACTTTTCATTTTCAATCAGTCGATTGGATTTACAGAAGTACTCCATAGGTGTATTGCCTGTGAATTCTACTAAAACGGTTACTGAGAGAGGAGATTGGGAATACTTAAAGACACGTTATAAAATCTGGGTAGACCAACTGTCAAAGGAACTGGACACCCCTACAGGATGGGAGCATTTTCAAAGCGAAAATTACCTTGGGCTGGAAAGGCAAGACTTGAATGTCCCGTTTACCTCGGATGAAAAAAAGCAAACTAGGAATGACCTCAATTCCTACAGCCAATATGTCCATCATCAACTGAATATCGGAGCAGGGGACAAACGTATTATTTTAGAAAAACTTGAAGAATTGTCCAGTAAGGTGGATGAGATGAACAAATTTGATTGGAAGTCTTTATTGGTTGGGACACTGGCCAATGTGATTATGGTACTGGGGCTTCCTTCTGAGGTAAGTGGGATGATATGGGAAGGGCTGAAAAATACATTCGGTGGCCTACGTATAAATGGATAAAAAAGGCTTTTCGATCATTATGTCGAAAAGCCTTTTTGGTAAGGTTTCAATTGTTATTTATTTTTCCAGAAACTCCAATAAGAGCTTATCCACTTCTTTTCTATGCGTAAGGATCAATCCATGGGGGCCACCTGAAATGACATGATATTCATTGGCCGTAATTGCTTTTGCGGCTTGATCACTGGAAGTCTTGATGGGGACGATGTTGTCCTCGTCTCCATGGATGATGAGTGTCGGTGCGGACACGTTTTTTAATTCAGGCCTGAAATCCGTTCCTGCCCAAGTTTCAGCACACTTGATCGTGGCGATCGGCGACGCATGGGAGGCAATGGAGAAATCATAGTCCAAATTGGCCCGCGACATTCGGTCCGTATTGCTTTCATAATTGTAAAAGTTCTTATGGAAATCCTTCAAAAAGCTAAGGCGGTTGCTTTTTAAGGCATCCATAATACCGTCCAGCATTTCCGCAGGCACACCATCAGGGTTGTCGGGTTTTTGGGCTACTAGCGGGATAATGGAGCCAATGAGTGCAGCTTTGCTGATCCGGTCACCTTCATAATCCGTAAAGTACCGCACGACTTCACCGCCACCCATGCTAAAGCCGACGATAGTTACGTCCTTAAGGTCAAGTTGTAAAATGATCTCCCTGAGGTCGCTGGCAAGCGCTGAATAATCATACCCTTCCAGTGGTTGGGAGGAAAGTCCAAAACCCCTTCTGTCATAAGCAATTACCCGATATCCAGCCTCCAGCAAGGTTTGCATTTGGCCTTCCCAAGCTTGGTGGCTAAGCGGCCAGCCGTGAATCAGTATGACAGGTTTGCCTTGTCCATAGTCTTTGTAATATAAGTCTACAGGATCTTTTCCTGTTTCGTTAATCAAAAATGGCATCGTTTTAGTTTTTTGGTTAGAAATGGTTTTCTATAACTATAACGATTTGCAAGGGCTGATTGTTGGATAAAATGGAGATAAAATTAGCTGCCTGATTGGGCTCCTAAAGGTGTTTTTTGCTGTAGGCAATTATGCTTTCGGACATGGCAGTGGTGAGTTTTTCCAACTCGTTTTGGGTGATGACAAAAGGAGGCATGGTGTAGATCAGTTTGCCAAAAGGTCTCAACCAAAGTCCCCTTTGGGTAAGTTCATCTTGGATGGCTTTCATGTCCACGGGTTCTTTCATTTCCACTACCCCAATCGCTCCCAAAATCCGCACCTCCTCAACAGTCTCCAAATCTTGGAGATGAGCCAGAGCAGCTTTTAAATGCTCTTCTATAGCTCCGATTTCTTTTTGCCAGTCCCTGGAGAGCAATAATTCCAAACTTGCTAGGGCAGTGGCACAGGCCAAGGGATTTCCCATAAAGGTAGGGCCGTGCATAAACACCCCCGGAGCACCAGAAGAGATGGTGTTGGCTACATCTGCTGTGCAGAGCGTGGCTGCAAAGGACATGTAACCACCTGTCAAGGCCTTGCCAATGCACATGATGTCGGGCGTGATCCCCGCATGTTCACAGGCAAACAACCTTCCCGTACGCCCAAAACCTGTGGCGATTTCGTCTGCGATCAGCAGGATGTCATATTTCTCGCAAAGTGATTGGAGTGAGGCAAGGTAATCTGGATGGTAAAATCGCATGCCTCCTGCACCTTGGACAATCGGTTCGAGAATAAAAGCAGCGATTTCATGGTGCTGGCCTGCGAGTACATTTTCCACTTCTTCCACTTCTCCAGGGGTCAGCTCGCCATCAAACTTGGATGGTGGAGCCGGTAAGAATATCTGCGGAGAAAGACGGTTGTTAAAAATGCTGTGCATGCCTGTCACCGGGTCACAGACTGACATATCATGCCAAGTGTCTCCGTGATAACCATTCCGAACGGTGGCAAAGCGGTTTTTGTGGCCCTGACCTTTGGAGTGCCAGTATTGGAGTGCCATCTTCATGGCTACTTCCACGGCTACGGAACCTGAGTCACTGTAAAATACATGCGCTAAACCTTTCGGTACCACTTGTAGCAACTTCTTGGTCAGTTCAGCGGCAGGGCGGTGGGTAATCCCTCCGAACATCACATGGGCCATGTTTTCCAATTGCTGCTGAATCGCCTCATTCAGCTCGGGGACATTATATCCATGGATGGTAGACCACCAGCTGGACATCCCGTCCATCAACTGGGAGCCATCTTCCAGCTCCAAGAAAACTCCGCTTGCCTTCTTTACGACCACATTGTCTACGGCTCTTGATGCAGAAGTGTAAGGGTGCCAGATGTGCTTATGATCTATGGAAAGGATTTCTTCTTGGGTCATAAGTGTGGAGTAATTGTGATGTTGTTGATGTTTTCTATCGCTTTGATAATGAACGAAGGGGATGGCAAATCCCCTTTGTTTAGGAGTTCCTGATTGGTGATCAAGAACAGTAATGATAACAAAGAGACCGCTTTATAAGCAGTCTAATGTTTCACGTCTATTGTCTGCTATCTATTCCTTAAAGTCCGGAAACTTCAGCTTCTCTGTGGATTTTTTTAACCAATCCTTGCAGTACTTTTCCAGGGCCACATTCCACAAAATCGCTTGCTCCATCAGCGACCATATTTTGTACAGATTGGGTCCATTTTACTGGAGCGGTGAGCTGGGCGATAAGGTTTTGCTTGATCACGGTGATATCTGTCTCGCCTTTGGTGCTCACATTTTGATAAATGGGGCAGACAGGCTGCTTGAATTCAGTGGAAGCGATGGCTTTTTCCAGCTTTTCCCTGGCAGGCTCCATTAGTGGAGAATGGAAAGCACCACCAACAGGTAGTGGCAATGCCCGTTTGGCACCAGCTTCTTTGGCTTTTTCACAGGCGGTTTTAATGCCTTCATTGGAGCCAGAAATGACCAATTGTCCGGGGCAGTTGTAGTTGGCGGCCACGACGATTTCACCTTCTATGCTGTTGCAGATTTCTTCTACTTTTTCGTCGTCTAGGCCGAGGATAGCGGCCATGGTAGAAGGGTTGATTTCACAGGCTTCTTGCATGGCTAAAGCCCTTTGGTAAACCAGCTTGAGCCCATCTTCAAAAGACAATGCTCCGGTGGCTACTAATGCAGAAAGCTCTCCCAAAGAGTGTCCTGCAGCCATGTCCGGCTTGAAATCTGCCGTAGTCTTGGCCAAGATGACCGAATGGAGAAATACCGCTGGCTGGGTTACTTTGGTTTCTTTGAGTTCTTCAGCAGTACCGTTAAACATGACTTCACTGATCTTAAAGCCTAAAATCTCATCAGCTTGATCAAACAGTTTTTTGGCTTCATCATTGGATTCGTACAATTCTTTGCCCATCCCTGGGAATTGTGCTCCCTGACCGGGAAAAATATAAGCTTTCATATCATTAATATTATTTATGATGCAATCTGAAAATCAACGGCTTATAAGCAAGAGTCGATTGCCCTGCCCATATGCGCTACATTCGTAAGGCCAAATATACCAAAAAAATAGGGCTTAGGAGGAAGGCTGCTTTAATTTCGTTTCTTGATACTTTCAGAAAAACCTAAGCTCTTGAACCCACAACACAGCTGTCGAAACAACAGGCTTTTATAATTGACTACTTGCTTTTAAGGTCTTCTTCGCTCAAAAACTTCATTTTGTCTTCTTCGGTAGGGAAGCGGCAGGTCTCCCTTTTGCCAAACCACTTATAGCGGTTGCGTGCGATCCAGTCATAAAGTGGGTCGCGTAAAAAATTTGGGATAATGATAAAACCATACGACAGGGGCCATAGGCCCTTCAATTTCTTGGCGATTTCCAGTGCTGCCCGGCTTTTGTAATAAACCTTGTCCCCTCGAAGCAGAACAATGGAATCCAAATAGGATTCATCAAGTGATTTGTCTTGGAGCAGTTTTTTACTAATGTCATCCTGTAAGGAAGCCATTTTAAAATGGTTGTTAGGATCACGTTGGATGATGAAGTCTACCGCCTGATTGCACAGGTTGCAGACTCCATCGAATAGAACGATATCGTATTGTTGATGTACTTTTGTCATTTGATGATTTGTATGTGGCCTTTCAGTTCCTCCTGGCCAGCACTTTCATCATTGGTGTCATAGAGGACGGTTGCCGAATAGAAATAAGTGCCCGCTGGAAGGTCGTTTCCATTTTGGTCTCTACCATCCCAACGAATATAAATGTCGTTTTCGTTTGAAGTGGCACTGTTATATTCGAAAACCAAGCTTCCCCATCTATTATAGATAGTTATTTCTACTGCTTCTACAAATCGCGGACAGCGAGGGAATGGATTGTCAAAGGCCATGAACGTATCGTTGGTGCCGTCTCCATTTGGGGTGAAGGCATTGGGCAGTTCATAATTGGGGCAATTGTCCACGCAAACGATGTTGCTAGGCTCACTCTCATTGCCGGAACGGTCCACTGCAGTAATATAATAGCAGCCTTTATAGTCTTCCAACTCGGTAATGGTGGCTTCACGACTCAGGGAGCTTTCAGTACTGATCAGCTCAAAGGTGCCTTCATCACCGGTAGGAGAGAAGTAGATATTAAAACTTCCCAGTTCGTCGTCACAGTCACCGGAAAAGTCTGGTTCCCAGCTCAGGTCATGATAGAATGCACTGAAGTTACAGTCTTCATTGGCCAATAGTTCTTCACAGACTGGCCCATCAAATGTCAGTACTGGTGGACAAGGCAGCCTATTATCGTCAGGACGTGCACAGATGATCTGGGATTTGTTTTCCAATGGATAGGTGAGCATGTCCACGTTATAAGCACCTTTGGTAACCACATAATAGCAGTATTCGGTTTCCCTGCTGAGTGGTACACCATTATGGCTGCCATCATCTAAGAAGGTGAAGCCATCTGCCGATACGTCCACCTCAGCGATCAGCTCGAAGGTGTCTGCATCACTGGCGTCTGGATCTGTCCTGTTCCTGTATACTTCATGGGTATACTGACTTATGTTATTGTTCCAGGGAACATTAAATTCCCAATTGAGTTCGATGGCTTCATTGATGATGGTGGGCTGTAGCCATACCGAAGACGCTACACTGGAAGTGTCGATCGCTTGTCCACCATCGAACAATACCACTTTATAATTATAGACCAAGCCTTCCGTGTTCAGTCCTGTATCGGTAAAGAGGGTGTCGTTGGTCGTTGTTAGTGGTTGGATGTTTTCGTCTCCACTAAAGCCTTCTGACCGGATCAGTTGGTATTCATATGGGCCAGGGTATTGTTGGGTATCTATATCGTATGGGGGCGTCCATTTGACAAAGACTTCTCCATTTTCAGGGTCAGTTTCTTCGATACTTACATTGGTGATGATGGGGACATCCACATCAATGGTCAAGCAGAATTCCTCGGATACTTTACTTTCTCCACCTCTCGGCTGGGGATAGACAGCCACCAATCGGTAGCAATAAGTGTTTCCAGGGGCCAGTCCTTCTCCATCATTGTCATCAAGAAATTCGAAGGTTTGCATATCGGTGGTGCCAATGAGTTCATAGCCATCCCGAATTCCCGTTTCACAGGAATCAGGTGTGTAGGGATTGCTGTTGACACTACGCCAGATTTGCATGCTTTCGGCACTGTTTCCGCATGAATAAGGGTCCCAGTTGATCGCAGCGGAGCGGCCAACATCCTGGTCCACCGATTGAATGACGGGAGGAGGGCCTATGACCCGGATGTTCCAGGTTTTGATGTCTACTAGTGCAGGCCCGGATTCGGGATCGTCCGTAATCCTGATCCTCACTTGATATTCTCTGGACCGTACATGGTTACATACCGTCTGCCAGTCAAAGTTTACAATGCCGGGAGAAGATTGGTACGTCTCTTCAGGATTATAGGAAGCGGGGGAAGAAGAAATCTCGATGGGGTCACCAAAAACTTCAATCTTGACATCATCACCATCTGGGTCACTGCCTTGGATGATTTCCTCAATGTTTTCACCCGCTATCACGCAGAGGTCTTCCGGTACTTGGAGCTGTGGACGTTGATTGTCGGAGTTTTCGATGATGATCTGCATATCGCGGACCACATAGCCTATTTTCTCATACTTCCCATCGATCTTTCGCCATTCTTCGATATGGAAAGCGACGTTATACTGTCCAGCAATGCCCGGGGCATCCCAAATCAGGTCTCCCGTTAATGGATCCATCGATATATAAGGATTGGGTGAGCCATCTTCCCGGTTAAAAGAGAACTCATCGGATGCGGGGCTGCGATAGTTGCCTACTGGTCGTTGGAAATCCTGTAAAGGTACCACGTCATCAAAGCGATAGGCGATGCTGTCGCCGTCCGGGTCATAGGCTCCCGGATTGTGGATGTAGCGGGTGTTGATCTGGCCATTGTCCACCGGCGGAATGGTCAGTACCGGGGAGTTGTTGACACCGACAAAAGGGTCGATGGTGATCATGGTTTCAATGTAAAAAGGGGTCTCTACGGAGTTGTCCATATTTAAGGTCAGGTCGTTTCGGTTAAATTCCTGAAACCTGATGGTGTATTCCCCTGGTCCCTGATACGTATGGGTGATGACAAAAACGTTTTTCTCGATTTGATTTCCCAAGGATTCTACGGTGCTAAATTCACTTTCCGTATTGAGGTTTTCTACCACCCTCCCATCGCCAAACTCAATCCTTCCTGGGCCGAACACTACTGAAGACCTCGTGTCGGTATAGCCGACAACTGTGATACGGTAAGTGAGGGATTGGGTGGAAATCCTTTCTGCAATGATCTCTCCTGCCCGGATGTGGGTAGCCATGGACTGTTGCAGTCCAATGAAGAATAGGATGGTGGAGAGTAGGAGAAAAGCTTTACATTTCATATATCTTATAAGTTTTAGCACGCATACTCCTGTAGGTTTTACATTTTACAGGGTACTACTTAAAAATTTTAACGTAATTTTACTTAAATATTGTGTACGTAGTTAACTCGAATTTTTATACAATTTGTAATTATATACGGATTAAAGTTAAGGAAGTGTCCCTATTTATCGAAATACAACCCAAAAATTAAGTCATTAAGGTGTGAAAAGTTTAAAAATATGCCAGAAATCCTCGTTTTCGAGTTATTTAGAACCTTTTAAAATAAGCTTATTACGTATGAAGTGGATTGTTTGCTAAGCTTTCGGCATTTAACTTTGTTCATCAGATTATAAAATAAAACCATCTACATTAAATAAAGAAAAACGTTTATGAGTTGGGTAACCAAAACCTTTACTAGCACTTTGGGACGAAAGTTGCTAATGGCCCTAACAGGATTATTCCTGATACTGTTTTTAGTTGGCCACGTTTCAGGAAACATGTTATTGTTTAAGGATGACGGCGGTCAGGCATTTAATGAATACGCCAAATTTATGACCACCAATCCTGCTGTGAAGGTACTTTCTTACCTTACCTATATTTCCATTTTAGCCCATGTGGTTTTTGCGATTATATTGGGAGCTAAGAATAAAAAGGCAAGACCAGTTGGATATGCTGAAACCAAAGCCAGCACCAATAGCAGTTGGAACTCCAGAAATATGGGGATATTGGGTACGATCATATTAATTTTTATTGTCGTTCACCTTCAGAATTTCTGGGCAGAAATGCATTGGGGAGGTATTCCTAAGGTAACCTACGAAACGGGAGAATTCAAAGATTTGTATTCTGTGGTGTATGGTGCTTTTGCGAATATCGGTCTTGTGGCCTTGTATGTGGTAGCAATGGCATTTTTGGCTTTCCACTTAAATCACGGATTTGCAAGTGCTTTCCAGACCCTAGGGCTTAATCATAAAAAGTATACGCCTGCGATCAAGTTTATAGGAACTGCATTTTCTATTATTGTTCCGGCATTGTTTGCTTCCATGCCGATTTACATCTATTTCTCAACTTTGAATTAATAACTAGCCAATATGATACTTGATTCTAAAATACCAGCAGGTTCATTAGCTGAAAAGTGGACGAAACATAAATTCAACATGAAGTTGGTCAACCCGGCCAACAAGAGAAAGTATGATGTGATCGTTGTCGGAACTGGTCTGGCCGGAGCCTCTGCCGCAGCATCGTTGGCGGAGTTAGGCTATAATGTGAAGGCCTTTTGCTTTCAGGACAGCCCACGTAGAGCGCACTCTATCGCTGCCCAAGGTGGTATCAACGCTGCCAAAAACTATCAAAATGACGGTGACTCGGTATATCGTTTGTTTTATGACACCATCAAAGGTGGTGACTACCGCTCCAGAGAAGCCAATGTACACCGTCTAGCAGAAGTATCTGTCAATATCATTGACCAATGTGTGGCACAAGGTGTTCCTTTTGCCCGTGAATATGGTGGGCTATTGGCCAACCGTTCCTTTGGTGGAGCACAGGTGTCCAGGACGTTCTATGCAAGGGGCCAAACTGGTCAGCAGTTGCTCTTGGGTGCTTACTCAGCACTAAGCCGTCAGGTGGCGAATGGGAAGGTGAAGCTTTACCCACGTACCGAACTGATGGATGTGGTGACCATCGATGGAAAAGCCCGAGGGATCGTCACCAGAAACCTCATCACCGGAGCTATAGAGTCCCACAGTGGCCATGCCGTATTGCTGTGTACCGGAGGATACGGAAACGTGTTCTTCCTCTCTACCAACGCCATGGGGTCTAATGTGACCGCCGCTTGGAGAGCACATAAGAAAGGCGCTTTCTTTGCCAATCCTTGCTATACGCAGATTCACCCAACCTGTATTCCAGTATCAGGCGACCACCAGTCGAAGTTAACACTGATGTCGGAGTCACTACGGAACGACGGTAGGGTATGGGTACCTAAGACAAAAGAACTAGCAGAAAAGCTTCGCAAGAAGGAAATTCTGCCAAAAGACATAAAAGACGAAGACAGGGATTACTATTTGGAGAGAAGGTATCCTTCTTTCGGTAACCTCGTTCCTCGTGATGTGGCATCCCGAAATGCCAAATACGTATGTGATGAAGGCAGAGGCGTGAATGAAACGGGAGAAGCGGTATTCTTGGATTTCCGTGATGCGATTTCCCGTGACGGAGAAGACCTCATCAGCGCCAAGTATGGTAACCTCTTTGACATGTATCAGCAGATCACCGGCGAAAATCCTTACCAGACGCCGATGAAGATTTATCCTGCCGTTCACTATACCATGGGAGGGCTATGGGTAGATTACCATTTGATGACCTCAGTGCCGGGTCTGTATGCATTGGGAGAAGCGAACTTCTCCGATCATGGTGCCAACCGACTAGGAGCTTCTGCGTTGATGCAGGGACTGGCGGATGGTTACTTTGTGATTCCTTATACCGTAGGGGATTACTTGGCAGGAATGGCCAACGAAAAAGTGTCCACTGACCATGAAGAGTTCAAGAAATCAGAAAAAGCCGTTCAAGATAAGATCCAACGCCTTCTTAGCATCGATGGCAGCAAGACCGTGGATGACTTCCATAAGAGATTGGGTAAAATCATGTGGGAATACTGCGGAATGGCGCGAACTGCTGAAGGCTTGGAAAAAGCCATTGGCATGATCCAAGAGCTGAGAAAGGAATTCTGGAACGATGTAAAAGTCTTGGGAGCCAATGAAGAACTGAACCTTTCCTTGGAAAAAGCCCATCGAGTGGCCGACTTCTTGGAATTGGGTGAGCTAATGGTAAGGGATGCACTGCACAGAAATGAGTCTTGTGGTGGTCACTTCAGAGAAGAATATCAGACCGAAGAAGGCGAGGCCCTTCGGGATGACGAAAACTTTGCTTACGTGGCTGCTTGGGAGCACATGGGAGATGGCGTAGCGGAAGAGCTCAACAAAGAAGAGCTCAAATTTGAAAACGTGAAGTTGACCCAGCGTAGCTACAAGTAACCATTTCAAAACCTTAAAATTCATCACTCTTATGAACTTAACACTTAAAGTTTGGAGACAACAAAACAGCTCGGACAAGGGCAGTTTTAAAAATTATACGTTGACGGGGATTTCGGAACATATGTCTTTCTTGGAAATGCTGGATGTACTGAACGAAGAGCTTTCTGAAAAAGGAGAGGATCCCGTGCACTTTGACCACGACTGTCGCGAAGGCATCTGCGGTATGTGTTCCCTGTATATCAATGGCAAGCCCCATGGCCCACAGCAGACGACGACGTGTCAGCTGCACATGAGGTCATTTAAAGACGGCGATACGATCGTGATCGAGCCTTGGAGAGCGGCGGCTTTTCCAGTAGTAAAAGACTTGGTAGTGGACAGAGGTTCCTTTGACCGCATCATCCAAGCTGGTGGATACGTATCTGTCAATACGGGCGGTGTGCCGGATGCCAATGAAATCCCTATCCCCAAGAGGATCGCTGATGAAGCGTTTGATGCGGCGACCTGCATTGGCTGCGGTGCTTGTGTAGCGGCCTGTAAAAATGCTTCTGCCATGCTGTTTACTGCCGCCAAAATCTCTCAGTTGGCGATGTTGCCACAAGGGAAAGTGGAGCGTAAAGAAAGAGCCGAGAAAATGGTGGCCCAGATGGACGATGAAGGGTTCGGTGCCTGCACTAATACTGGTGCCTGCTCGGCTGAATGCCCGAAGGGAATTAGTCTGACGAATATCGCTCGGATGAACAGGGAGTATTTCTCTGCTTCAGCTAGCAGTGAAAACGTATAGATGATCAAGTTATAGTTATAGTAAATGAAAGCCGGTTTATCCGGCTTTTTTTTTGCTATAAAGAGTCTCTTTTGGATAAATTACCATCATTATTCTATGCAGTGTCATAACTCTTTTTAACCCGGATTATGCGTTAGGAATCGTAGTGAGAGCTGAAATTGCAAGAAAATCAGTTAGTTTGGAGGCATTAGCGTAGCACCGCTACGGTTATGCCGAAAACTAAAGTGAAACGGCTGATTTTGAAGCAGTTTCAGGTCGCAACAGATAGGCTAATGCATATTCTGGGTTTAATTATTCCTAGGATTGCTGCCGTTGTAATAGTACATTTTTATAAAATGTCCCTTTAAAATAGGAAAAAACAAACAAAACATTAAATTAGATAATCCAAGTGAAATAACCATTATTAGCAGAACCGATCCCTGAATGGAAATAATAGACATCCTGATTTTTGTCATTTACATGATTGTCATGCTTGGAGTGGGCGTTTACTTCATGCGTAACAATGAGGGGAACGATGATTATTATGTGGGTGGTCGGAACATGGGAGCTTGGCATATCGGCCTGTCGGTCGTAGCTACGGACGTAGGAGGAGGCTTTTCCATTGGATTGGGAGGGCTGGGATTTGCGATGGGGTTGTCTGGTAGCTGGATGCTTTTTACAGGGCTTTTGGGGGCTTGGTTAGCCGCTGTTTTTTTGATTCCAAAGGTCAAATCCAATCCCGCCTTTGCTAAGTTCTACACTTTCCCCCAGATATTCCAATACCTGTTTAATCGAAAAGTTGGAATTACAGCGGGAATTATCTGCTTTGTGGGGTATTTGGGATTTACCTCGTCACAGTTATTGGCGGGGGCTAAGCTGGCCTCTGGCACCTTCAAAGGGCTAGATCTCAATATGGCGTTGCTCGTTATGGGGGTAATAGCAGTGGTCTACACGGTCATGGGAGGGTTGAAGGCGGTGATTTATACGGATACCATTCAGTGGATCATTTTATTAGCAGGGTTTATCTTTATCGGTTTACCGATCGCCTATTTTCACGTGGGAGGATGGGAAGAAATCAGTAAGACCTTACCTGATGAGTATTTCAGTTTAACCAACCTTACTTGGCAGGATTTGGCCAATTGGGGCATCACCATTTTGCCGATTTGGTTTGTGGGCATGACACTTTACCAACGGATATTTGCCAGTCGGGATGTCAGGACAGCAAAAAGAGCCTGGTACATTGCGGGGATATTTGAATGGCCGATCATGGCTTTTATGGGCGTTTCCTTGGGTGTTTTGGCCAAGGTGGCCTTCGAGCAGGGACTCATAGCGGAAGCGACAGAAAATTTAGATCCTGAAATGGGATTGCCGATATTGTTGAGCCACGTACTTCCTGCGGGCATCATGGGCTTGATGATGTCGGCGTATTTCTCGGCGGTACTTTCCACCGCTGATTCGTGCCTGATGGCAGCTTCAGGTAACTTGACCACAGATTTATTTGGTAAATGGCTCAGCAAACAACCTGAGGAAAAATCCGTCCGCTTCAGCCAATTGTTTACATTGCTCATTGGTACGGCAGCGCTATTGATCGCTATGCAGATGACTAATGTCTTGGAACTTATGCTGTACTCCTATGCTTTTATGGTTTCAGGATTATTGGTCCCCATATTAGCAGGCTTGTTTTGGAATAAGCGAAATCCAACAGCAGCCATTGCTTCCATGATCCTCGGAGGAGGGGTGACTGCGGGGCTGGCTTTTAGTGGTTTAGCACTTCCTTTAGGCCTTGATGCCAATTTATTTGGGCTTTTGGCATCTTTAGCAGTGTTTTTGCTGGTGGATAATTTATTGATATTAAAGCAAAGGAAAATTAGTGGGAATTAACCATTATGTCGGGAGTCAGTAGAACCTTCAAACAGGCTTTAACGGCGGAAGTGCCCACAAAACTAATTAAACGTATTATGAAAATCGAATCACTTTCTACAATAGATAATGCCACTTATTTACAAAAAAAAGAAATAGCCGATTTCCTCTTTGAGAACTTGGACGAATACGGTGACCCTCATGGTTATATTATGAATTGTTTGGATTATGCACTGGATCAAGCGGTGGACAAAGGAGGTTTTGTGGTAATGGGGCGTGAAAATGGTAAAATTGTTGGGGCAGTAGTGGTAAATAAGACTGGTATGTCTGGCTATATTCCAGAAAATATACTAGTTTATATAGCAGTAAGTTCCAGCCAACGAGGAAAAGGATTGGGTAAAAAGCTGATGGAAACAGCCATCAATATGACCACTGGGGATATAGCCCTGCATGTGGAGGCGGACAATCCGGCGAAAGGCTTATACGAAAAATTGGGCTTCACGAACAAATACTTGGAAATGAGGTTGAAAAAATAACATGGCTTTTTTAAATCTTCATAAAGATAATCTTCACAAAAATTACCAATTCCTTAAGGAAAAATTCAATGAACACGGAGTAGCTTGGGGAGCTGTTTCCAAGATGCTATGTGGAAACGAAATTTATATTAAGGAATTGATTGATCTTGGTGTGGATGAAATCCATGATTCCAGAATCAGTAACCTGGCCAAGGTAAAAGACATCAATCCTAAAATCAAGACCGTTTACATCAAGCCTCCGTCCAAGAGGAATTTGGCAGATGTGGTGACTTACGCTGATGTCAGCCTTAACAGCGAGCTGACGACCATCCGGTGGATAAGTGAAGAGGCTGTCAGACAAGAGAAAAAACACCAAATTATCATTATGGTGGAGACGGGAGATCTTCGTGAAGGGGTGATGGGTGAGGACTTGGTGGACTTTTATGCCAAGATTTTTCGATTGCCCAACGTGGAGGTCATTGGTTTGGGTACTAATTTGAACTGTCTTAACGGCGTGATGCCTTCTACCGACAAGCTGGTCCAGCTGTCGCTTTATAAGCAAATTATTGAGCTGAAATTTAACAAAGAGATCCCGTGGGTTTCTGCGGGAACTTCGGTGACCATTCCTTTGATGCTAAATCACCAGCTTCCCAAGGGGGTAAACCACTTTAGGGTGGGGGAGACTTTATATTTTGGTGCCAACCTATTTGACGAAAGTACCATTCCTGGGATGAATGACAGCGTATTTGAGCTGTGTACGGAGATCATAGAAATGCAGGAAAAGCCACTGCTTCCTACGGGAAACTTGGCAGCCAATCCTAAAGGTGATATCATGGAAATAGACGAATCGCTTTATGGCCAATCTTCTTTCAGGGGAATTCTTGATATTGGTTTGCTTGATGTGGACCCTAAGTATTTGATCTATGACAAAGATGAATTTGAAGTATTGGGCGCAAGTTCAGATATGTTGATCCTAGATCTAGGGAAAAATCCAAAAAACTACAAAGTGGGAGACCTGATCCGTTTCAAGTTAAAGTATATGGGAGCATTGGCCATTTTAAATTCCTATTATATTGAGAAGAGAGTTATCTGATTCACCCACAGGGGATTTTGTGTTTTAATGAAGGTAGTGGGTTCGAGACTGCCTTTTTTTATGCGCTTTTGGCATAGAATTAGTATATGAATGCATGAACCAACTATATCAATGACATGAAAAAAGTAATTTTTGCATTTATCGCAGTTTCATTATTTGTATGGGATGCCAATGCGCAGAGAAGAACACCTGCCAGTGCACAGAACAGTAGTTTTGGTATCCGGGGCGGTGCGAACTTCTTCAATTGGGGAGGTGATGACGGCTCCAATAACGATTATACCAACAGGGCTGGCTTTCACGCCGGGATTTATGGTAACATGTTTGTGACCGATAATTTCGCCATTGAGCCAGGGGTGTATTATTCACAGAAAGGTACCACAGCAGATAATTTTGCAGAGTCCAGGGCTGTTTTACAGTACATCGATGTGCCGATCCTTTTGAGATTCTACGCCAGTGATGGGTTTAATATCTTTGCTGGTCCCCAAGGGTCTATTTTGACCAAGGCAACTTATGAGGGAGATGCATTCGGTAACACCTTTGAATTTGAGACGGACGATGTCAATGACCTGGATGCAGGTCTGGTATTCGGTGTGGGGTATAACCTGCCCGTGGGCCTTAATGTACAGGGTAGTTATGACTTAGGCCTGACTCCAGTATTCAAAGAGTCTGATGCCAAAATTTACAATAGAGGATTTAAAGTCTCGCTAGGCTATAGTTTCTAACGAAACGCATATGCAAATAAAAGGGGTTTCTGATAAAAAGGAAACCCTTTTTTTTAGTTCAAGTTGAGCTGACTTCAAAGTAATAATTACTAGATTGAAAAAATTTTATAATAAACAATACCTTTTTTAGGTGGTTTTTTACGTTATAGGTTATATTCAAGTGAAGTTCTACCTAACTGTTTTATTTATTAGCATACATTAAACAAAACCAACTCGATTATGAAAACACGCAGTATAATTTTATTCATCGTATTGATGTGCGGCTTCCAGCAGCTTTATGGACAGACAGGAATCAGGGCAGGTTGGAATTATTCTGATATCAAAGGAATAGGGTCTGATGGGAGCTCAGGGTTTCATGCGGGGCTATATCACAAGATCAATTTAGGACTTTTGGCAATAGAGCCAGGGATTCAGTACACTCGTAAAGGATGTAAAGTGGACGATATGGGTTCTACCGGTAAAGAGCGGCTGCACTATTTGGATGTGCCCGTTTTGGTCCGATTAGGTTTTCTGCCACTGTTCAATGTATTCGCAGGGCCCCAAGCTTCAGTTCTACTAGCTAGGAGCTATGAAGGGACCACTGATATGACCTCCTTAGACGGGTTGACCAAGTTTGACATAGGCGGTGTCGTCGGAGTAGGGTTAAACCTTCCTCTGGGCTTTAATATCCAAGGAAGCTACGATTTTGGATTTGTGGACATGAATTATAATGATGTCGACACCAAGAACAGTGTGTTTAAGGTTTCGCTTGGCAAAAGCTTCTGACCGATTATACCAATTTTAGCTATTATGCCCCATCTGTTATAGCGGATGGGTTTTTCTTTTTGTATCTTATTGAGATGGGAGTAGTGAGTAATGAGTCTTGAGACGTGAGACATGAGACATGAGACAAATGTAATGAGACCCTGTTCCGGATTGCATTCCGGAACTACAAATAAAGAGGATTTGTAATCCTCTAATTCAGTTTACGAAGCTAAGACACCATGACTCGAAAGCTGTATCTTTTTACATGCTAAAAGAGTGCTTGGAAAGCCATCAAACATTTAGGGTTTTTGCCTATTTTATCTTGAACTAAGTAACTTTCAAACCAATTAAACCTAATCAAACCATGAAGCGACGACAATTTATCCAACATTCTGCTTTGGCCTCGGCTGCCTTGAGTTTTCCTAATATTTCCTTTGGACAAAAAAAGGACAAGCTTGGAGTGGCGTTGGTGGGACTTGGGGGATATAGCACGGGTCAGTTAGCACCGGCACTTCAGATGACGTCCCATTGCTATCTGGCAGGTATCGTGACAGGTACCCCGTCCAAAGCTGAAAAGTGGCAGGAGCAATACGGTATTCCGGATAAAAACATTTACAATTACGAGAACTTCGAAACCATAGCTGACAATCCTGATATTGATGTGATCTATGTCGTTCTCCCTAACAGCATGCATACCGAATATGCGATCAAAGCCGCAGAGGCAGGCAAGCATGTCTGGTGCGAAAAACCCATGGCCAAGACTGTTAAGGAGTGTCAACAGATCATCGATGCCTGTAATAAAAACCACGCCAAGCTCTCGATAGGCTACCGGATGCAGCACGAGCCCAATACCCAGCAATTTCGGGAATTTGTAAAAACCCAAAAATATGGCGAGCTGAAGATGCTGGAAGCGGTAGCAGGCTTTTATATGAACAGCAGTGGGATTTGGCGATTGGACAAGGAAATGGGCGGTGGAGCGATGTATGACATGGGCGTCTATCCGATCAATGGCGTTCGCTACATCAGTGGACAGGAACCGATTTCTGTCATGGCCTATGAGAGTGTCATGCGTCCGGAGAAGTTTGATGAGGTGGACGAAACCATGAACTATATGCTCGAATTCCCAAATGGTTTGATGGCCAATTGTGCCACGAGTTTTGGGATGAACATGGGGCGGTTGACGGTGACCTGTCGCAGCGGTAATTTCAGATTGGAGCCCTTTCAGTCCTACAGTGGTATCAAGGGCTTTGCCAGTGACGGTACACAATTTACCAATCAAGTGAAAAGCCAGCAGGCGGTGCAGATGGATGATGATGCGCTGGCCATATTACAGGACAAGCCTGTGATGGTGCCTGGAGAGGAAGGTCTTCGAGATGTGATGGTGGTAGAAGCTGCTTTTAAATCTGCCAGAGAAGGCGTGCGGGTACCTATTGGGTAAGACTGTATAGAGGGCCATAAGTATTAATGCCCCCTTTTTATCAACTGCCTTTTTGTATGGCCTGAATTTGTTCAGCCTCATACCGCGGAGTCCCGCCCTTCTGTGTAGCCACCAAAGCACCGAGCGCACAGGCAAAATCAAGGATTTCGGCCGGTTGTTTTCCTTGGAGGAATTGGTAGATGAAGCCACTGAGAAAGGCATCTCCCGAACCCACCGTGTCTTCTACTGCCACCTTATACCCAGCATGATGGTGCATATCATGGCCGTCAAAGATCATGGCACCATATGCTCCTTTGGTGATGCATACCATCTTGAGGTCAAATGTCTTGGTGAGTAGTTCGATGCTGGCCTTTTCACCCTTTGGCAAACCAAAGCTTTCAGTAAGAATTTCCAATTCATCATCATTGATCTTGAGCACTTCAGCCTTATTGAGAAGCTGCTGGAGGAGGTCTGTGGTATAATGCGGTGCCCGAATGTTGATGTCCAGTACTTTTAGTGTGTTGGTTTTTAGTAATTTGAAAAGGGTATTGCGGCTTTGTTCACTTCTGGCCGCAAGACTGCCAAATACAAATACATCAGCTTCGCTCACCTTTTGCTGCATCTTTTCATTCCACTCCATAAAGTCCCAAGCTACTGGCTGGACGATTTCATATTTGATGTTCTCTTTGTCGGAGTTGTCCACCACTACGCGACTGGTCTCATGAGCGTTGTCTTCTTGAATAAATGTGCCGTCAAGCCCATTTTTTGCTACAAATGACAACAAATCCGCCCCAAGTTGGTCATGGCCTGTTTTGGAGATAAAAGTGGTTTCGATTCCCAGGTGCTGAATGTGTAAGGCGACGTTCATGGGAGCACCGCCGGGCAGGTTTTTGTCAGGGAAGCAATCCCAAAGCATTTCACCGAAGATTACTGCTTTTTTGTTCATGTTGTTGGATGTTATATTGACTTTTTCTAGGTGCCTACAAGTCTGAAGACTTGGGGAGGTTGCGGTCGCAGTCTCCAGACTGCGACCAATAGGTGTCCAATAAATACTAGGCCAAGTACGAAGTACTTCCGAAATATTATGCTACTTTGATGACTAATTTTTTCCTGATGCGAGGTCCTGTTGGATTTCTTCCAATGACCTTCCTTTGGTTTCTGGCATTTTGGTCATTACCCAGATCAGCTGTAAGCCCATCATGACCGCAAAGAACCCAAAGATGCTTACAGCACCGAAGGCATTGGCGAAGAAAGGGAAAACATTGGCGATGACAGCTGCCAAGATCCAATGGGTAAAGCAGCCGATGGATTGTCCATAGGCGCGGGTTTCGTTGGGGAAGACTTCCGAAATGAAGACCCAGATCACACTTCCCTGTCCTACGGCATGGGAGGCAATGAAAATGAAGACAAAAATCGGCAAGAACGATGTGCTAATGATCCCTCCCGAGAAGGAATAGGCAATGAGCAACAGGGAAATAATATACCCTATGGAGCCTATAAGCATCAGTTTTTTTCTTCCGATCCTATCAATAAGGTATAGGCCAATCAAAGTGGCGACCATATTAACGGCTCCTATGCCAATGGTAGAAAGCAAGGCACTTTCTTCGTCGATTCCTGCCATTTCGAATACTCTTGGCGCAAAATAAATGATGGCATTGATCCCCGACAATTGGTTGAACATGGCAATCAACACGGCCAGCATGGTGGTTTTGAGATGACTGCTCTTGAAGAGTACCGCAAATCCGATTGTTGATTTTTCACGGTTGCGTTCTTCTATGGCCAGACGGATGGCTTCATCCACCCCTTCAGGGTCTGTCCTGGTGAGGATGGCAGTAGCCTCTTCCACGTTATTTTGGTGTGCGATGAGCCAGCGGGGGCTTTTAGGTACCTTGATGGAAAGTACCGTGTAGACCAAGGCTGGAATGGCCTCCATGCCCATCATCCAGCGCCAGCTTTCGTTCAGATCGGCTATCCCGATCAGGTAATTTGAGAAATAAGCCATCAGGATCCCAAAGACAATGTTGAATTGATACAGCGCCACCAGCACTCCACGGTTTTTGGCAGGAGCGATCTCACTGATGTACATCGGGGCCACCACTGAAGAGGCACCCACACCCAATCCTCCTATAAACCTAAAAAACATAAAGCTGAAGACTTCCGGGGCAAGGGCAGAGCCCAGTGCGGAAACAAAGTACAGCACGCCAATCCACAGCAGGGAAGTCTTCCTCCCGAATTTATCAGCCGGAATACCACCAAACAAGGCACCAATGACCGTCCCGTAGAGGGCGATGGCGACGGCCATGCCATGTGTCCAGTCACTGAGTTGCCATTTTTCCTGGATAAATCGTTCTGCACCGGAGATGACCGCCGTGTCAAATCCAAACAAGAAACCTCCCAATGCGGCGACAATGGAAAGAAAGATTACGTACTTTTTACTATTCATTATTGGTTTATTTTAGGCTAGCCTTAAGGCTTATTTTTTACCTGATCAACGCCCTCTTCTGGGGTTTTGAAGTCAGACGTTACTCAATATAATCGCTAAAGCTAGCCAGAAGTATGAGGATTTGAAACAATTTATAATGGCTTTGTTTCAATGGTCCCAAATTGACGCTAAATAATGCACTTTTGCATTCTCATTAAAACCCTCAAAGTCCAGTTTTAAATAAGGAGCGTTGGGGAAAATGATTTCGGTCATTACCAACTCTCCGTCATTGATAAAAAACTCCAAAGATGAGCGGTCAGCAAAGACGCGGAGACTTTTTATGTCCACACCAGAAAGGGGAGCGGTGTGGAGGTTCCCGAAACCTGCTTCAAAATCAGTTTTCCCAGAGCTACTACGGTCAAAAGCCAACTGATCACCGTCTATTTTAAAGACAACTTTTTCACCTAGCTCATTGCTAAGTGTAAGGCTTGCCTTTTCGTGATTTGCTTTTGTCAGTTCCAGTTCAAATAAAGGCGCTTTCAATTGATGTGTTGGGCCTTGAATAGACTCGGAAGAACTGCGGAGACCCTTTGTCTCACGGATTGGGCGCGAAGCCAACCTGTCATCTCCCTCCACTGAAACCAACTCCAATTCCCGTGGCAGCGTCATGGCCGATCTCCAAGCAGTGGTGGGCACGATAGTAGCATATTGCCAATTGCTCATCCAGCCAATAAACAGCCTTCTGCCATCTTCTTTGGGGATATTTGACCAAGTGACTCCGGCATAATCGTCAGCTCCATAATCGATCCATTTGACTTTCTGGCCTTCTGTGGTAAACTGCTGGCCGTCAAAATTACCCGTGAAGTATTGGGTGGCTGATCCTCCGTTAGGTCCCCCGGGATTGATGCTGACCAAGAGCACCCATTTTTCCTCTCCATTTGACGCCTCCAGTGGAAAGAGGTCCGGACATTCCCATACGCCCCCATAAGCCGCCCACTCGGGATTAAAATCACTTTCATGCGTCCAGTCAATCAGGTTTGGAGAAGAATAAAAGCTGATTTTGTCCTTTACGGCTAAAGTCATGATCCACTTCCCTTTGCCATTTCCTTGGTCGTACCAGCTTACTTTTGGATCTCTAAAATCCGGTATTCCAGGGCTCTTCAGTACGGGGTTGTCACTGTACTTGGTCCATGATCGTCCTTTGTCATTGCTGAAGGCGATACCTTGACTTTGCCCGTCTTTGTCATGATGATAGGTGTAAATGGCCACCATCGGATCCTTGCCGTTTTCTCCCAACCCTGTGGTGTTACCATGGTCTATGACGGCACTTCCTGAGAAAATATACCCAAGGCTGTCTGGATAGAGTGCTATAGGCAAATGCTCCCAGTGAAGGAGGTCTTTCGAAACAGCGTGGCCCCAGTGCATCGGTCCCCAGACATTGCTGTCAGGATAATGCTGGTAGAATAAGTGATATTCACCATCAAGGTACACCATGCCGTTGGGATCATTCATCCACTGCTGAGGAGGGGAGAAGTGATATTGGGGGCGAAACTGCTCATCAAAGGACTTTTCATCCTTTTTCTCTTGCTCGCTAGTGTTTGGCGAGCAAGAGAAAATGCTCGCCAAAACTAGGATAGGTAGTATAGGTTTGATCAGATTGTTCATTATATCGTAGATTATTAAAAGGTGTTTTGAATTTATTCCCAAATGGATGCTGCTTTAAACACCTCCAGGTTTTTGATGGTGATGTTATTTCCCCAAAAATGGAAGCCTTCTTCATTGCTTTCCTCTGGAGTTCTTGGCATGACCAAGGTAAAGGCTCCTTCATCGACAAATACTTCGATGCTGGTCTTATCGATGTAGATATCAGCGGTGATTTCCATGCTGGTCGGATCATCGGGAGAATAGAAAGCATCATTCAGTTTGTTGAAGTTAAGGTCATAATCAATGATGTGTTGACCAAAGAGGTTGAGCCCAGCACTGGTGGCATGGGAGAGTTGGATGCGGGTCTTGATTCTTAATGTCCCTTTTTCCGCGTATTCTTCTAAGGCTTCATTGGCTTCTTCGGTACTTAGGTTGCTCCATCGGTTGACTGAGGTGAAGAGTTGTTCGGTTTCTTTTACAGGTTGGTTAAAGAGCCTCGGGCCGTCGTTGGTATTGCGGAGGTGAAATTCCGTAGGGAGCATCATCATCCCTTTAAAGGGCATACCGGGATGGCTGATCTGGCCCCATCCCATTTGGATTCTTCGTCCATCCTTGACATTCGTAAAGGTCTGGGCGGCGTATACGGGACCGGATACATAGCGATATTTTCCAGCAGTGGGAGTAAAGGCCTTGCCGTCAAATTCACCTAGCATATAGGTTCCTGATGCACCGTACATCACCCATTTGGTGTGCTCAGGATCTCCGTCCACGGGTAGTTCGAAGAGCTCTGGGCATTCCCAAAAACCGGTGGTATGGCTTTGGTATTCCCAATTTTTAAGGTCCTGCGAAATATAGATCGAATGCCCATCCCGTTCATTGAGTACCATTACCCAGTGATCACTAGGTTCATACCAAAATACTTTGGGATCCCTAGTGTCCACACTGTTCCATTTTTCTTTAGAGTCGATGACCGGATTGCCTTGATATTTGGTAAAGGTCCGTCCCTTGTCCAAGCTATAAGCGATGCCTTGGGTTTGTCTTTCGGGGCTTGCAGCAGTGTAAGCGGCCACCAGGGCAGGTGTATCTCCTTCGTTCCAGCCTGCGGTATTTTGATAGTCGATGACGGCTGAGCCCGAAAACATGGTTCCTAGCTCATCAGGGTAGAGGGCATCTGGCAGTTCTTTCCAGTGGATCAGGTCATGGCTGACAGCATGGCCCCAGTGCATGTTTTCCCATTCCCTTTCGTAGGGATTGTGCTGGTAAAATAGGTGATATTCTCCATTATGATAAAGTAGCCCATTGGGGTCATTGATCCATCCACGGCGGGTGGTAAAGTGAAACTGTGGTCTGTTGTGTTCTTGATAAAGGCTATCTGCACCAGCGATTTCATTGTCTTGGTAGATTTGGGACAGTGCCGCTTGATCTCCCTCGTAGCTGATGGTAAGGGTTTTTCCTTTTAGGTTGGAAACATCCTTAAAGACCCAATAGTCGGGTTCTCCGGCAGTAAGTCTGATGACGATATTCAGTTCTGGCTGACCTTCACTTCGGAACGTCATTTTATGCCGTACTTCGTGCTGGGAAACAGGGAAGTTAAGGTACCTTTTGGTGATTTTCAGTTCTATTTCGCTGGCCAAAGCAGTGAAATGGCACATTAGCAGTATAGGTATTGCTAACAGGATATTTTGAGTGTGTTTATTCATCTAGCGATGGGTCTTTGGATTATTGATTCCTTAGGTTTCCGAATTTGATTATATGCTTTCTAGCCAGTAGATTTTTCTTTTCACAGCACAGCCAGAATGAAATAAGGCTTTTCTGGGATTTTCGTGGTTTCTGTGAGCACCTATTTACTATTTCTGTTATTGCTGGTGTCATTGCGGATATACATATCTGCGAAATATAGGGTGATTCAAACATTGCAAAACTTTTCCATATTCCGAAATTCATGACTCATTAATTGATATATCGGTTTAGCAGCTCCTGTTGTGAGGGGGGTAAATGCTGTGAGGAACTGGTTTTGTTCCCCACAGCATAGGCTTAACCCGTGATTAATAACCAGGGTTTTGCTTATATATCCCACCTGTAAAATCTATCTCACGTTGCGGAATAGGATAATATTCATCCCTGCCAGATGTAAAGGCTGCGTTGGAAAGAAAATCTCTTTTCGTTTTCTCTTCATCCAAGTAAGCGCTGAGCACCTCGGAAGCTTCGCCCCATCTCACCAAATCAAAGAAACGGTGACCTTCCATGGCGAATTCCAGCCTTCGTTCAAATTTCAGTGCTTTCCAAGCGTATGTTTTACTTGGAAAGGAGGTGTATTGGCCGATGTGGTAAATATCACTGGCACCGGCATCAAGCGGTCTTTGGGTGCTGGCAGCAGCACGGGACCTTACTTCATTGATGATGGGAAGCGCTTCATCCCATCTGTCAAGCTGGATCAGCGCCTCTGCTTTCCACAGCAAGACATCGGCATAACGAATGAAGTCGACATTTTTGGATGTGCCGATGAATGGTCCTTCTTTTTTGTAGCAAGAACAATCAGGCGCCTGTTGTTCTTTCATGTTGCCAAAGTAGCCATAGACACCCGGATCTCGTGCCCAACTAAAATTATACACCATATCCCCTGATTTGTTGACAGTATTGCGGTATTTGAACGGTCTTCCTGGAATCCCCACCGTATGATCAAGCCGTGGATCTACCGTCATTCCTTCGGAAGGAGGAGTGGTGCCATCTGGAAGGACAGTAGTGAAGATATCCGTTTCGTTAAAGCTGTCCAGCATCGGGAGTCCGTTATCATCGGTTTGGAAAGCATTGACCATGTTTTGGCTGGCCAGATGGAAGCCGCAGCAGCCGTATAGCACATTTCCATGGGGAGAATTAAGGCCTGTAACATAGCTTAAGCGACCCACTGTAGTCCCATCATTGATGGAGAACTGTACCGCCCAGATAGATTCCGGTCCATTATCAAATCCATCCAGAAAGTTATTGCCAAAATCATCCTCTAAAACGCCAGTCACTTCATCGGCATACTGGATGACTTCTTCCAAGCGTTCACGATTGATGTTGATGACCTCATGCTGATCGTTCTGTTCATATGCTTGGTACAGTCTTACTTTTGCCAGATAGGCTGCTGCCGCATTTTTGTCGGCCCGTCCCACCTCATCTTGGGAAGGGGGGAGGTTTTCATAGGCAAATAGAAAGTCATCTGCGATCTTGTTCCAGAGTACTTCATCAGAGGCATCATTACTTACCAAGGCAATTTCCTCTTGTGTGAGGTCTTCTGTGATATAGGGGATTTTGTTAAAGAGCGTTTTCAGGATAAAATGCGAATGAGCCCTGAGAAATCGCAATTCAGCTTGTCTGGTGGTCTTCATGGAATAGTCTGTCTCAGGAATGTCCTCAATGACCTGTAGGGCAAAATTAGCCCTGGAAATGGCTTTGTAAAAGTCTGTCCAGGTTCTTGGAGCCATGGCATCACCCTGATCAGGAATGGTCAGGTTATACTGTTCGTAGCGATCGATTTCGGCCACGTCACCACGTCCTCCACCGCCTTTGTACGCATCATCAGATCGGACGCTTCCATATACCCACATGGAAGTCAAAGGACCTATCATTTCGTCATTTCCAATGCCGGCATAGGCGGCAATGACCAAGCCTTCGGCATTTTCGGGTGAGGAAACATTTTCACTTGATAGTACCCCTTCTGGTTCGTATTCAAGAAATTCATCGGAGCAAGCACTGATGCTTAATCCCAATAGTGCTGAAGCAATGTATATTTTATAGTTTTTCATGAGTTCCTAATATTAGAAGTTTACATTAAGTCCCAGTGTGAAGGTAGTGGGCACTGGGATGCGATTGACATCGGTACGCTCAGGATCGGATCCGATATAATCTTTCGGGGTAAACCAGAATAGGTTTTCACCTTGGAAATACAATCTTAAGCGGGACATACCTGCCCATTGGCTGATCATTTCCTCAGGGAAAGAGTAGCCAAGCTGAAGGTTCCTGATTTTGAAATAGGCATTCTTTCTGAATAGATAATCGGAAGTTCTGGTGTCGTTAAATGCCAAGGAAAGTGAAGGAATCGAAGAACCTGAATTCTCTGGAGTCCATGCATCCAGCACGCCCAAACCTGCATTTTCACGCCCTTGGACGAAGTTGTTCCAGAAGATGTACGGGTCTTGCCCTATTCTACCAGCTACACCAGAGCCAAAAATAGAAAAGTCAAAATTTTTGTACTTGACGTCTATACCAATTCCGTATTCGAGATCGGGTAATGTCGTTCCGATGAAATCCCGGTCGTCCGAATCGATCACGCCATCATTGTTGATGTCCTTGAATTTAAGCCCTCCTGGCCGTGCACCATCCTGATCGGGGCTGTTGTCGACATCCTCTTGGCTTTGGAAAAGACCGTCGGTCTGGTAGCCAAAAATAGAAAACTGTGAGTGGCCAAGGATGGAGTTGTTTATTGTGCCGGGAAAGGCAGTTCGTACCTCTTCGGGCAGATAGGTGATTTCATCTTTGAAAGCACCAAAATTGGTGTTTACGGATAAGGTGAAATCACTGTTGAAGTCTTTTGCCCAGTTCAAGGCAAGTTCCCAACCATTAGTGGCAGTAGAAGCGCCATTGAGCACCCTTTGCTGTCCTTCTCCAATCACCGACGCAATGGGCGGAGTGGTGAGGATGTCTGTTGTCTTACGGTTAAAATAATCGAATGAACCGTTGATGGCATAATTAAACAGGCTGAAGTCGACCCCGACGTTCCATTCCTGTGTGGTTTCCCATTTGAGGTCGGGGTTTTCGGCTTGGATGGAGACAAAACCCGAAGGCAGTGTTCCCGAATCATTGCCATTGATATCATAGGCCGTACCGACATTATAGTATGTTTCAAAAAAGCCACCGCCATATTGCGCTTGGTTCGGGCCATAGCGCGATTCATAAAGCCCAAAGCGCGCCAAGTCACCAATCTCTTGGTTGCCTACTTCACCGTATCCAAGCCGGAGTTTTAGGTCAGAGATAACTTGGCTGTTTTTCATAAAGGCCTCATTACTGATTCTCCACCCAACGGTCGCAGCCGGAAATATCCCGTAACGGTTGTTTTTACCGAAGCGTGAGGAGCCGTCTCTTCTTAAGGTAAACGAAGCTAGGTACCTATCCGAAAAGGCATAGTTGATTTTTCCAAACTGGGAAAGTAATCGACTGCCGGTGGCGGAGCCACTGTTGGTACGGGCTCCAGAAGCGGCGTTCAGGACAAAGTAGGATTCGGATTCTACCGCGAAACCATCCGCTTGGGATAGAATACTGTTAAAATCATCTTTGATCGATTCTACACCCAGCAGTACATCCAACCGGTGATCGCCCATGGTCAACTTGTAGTTAAGGGTATTGGAAAATACCAAGCTGGTGAATTTATTGGTATCCCAAATCAGCCGGTTATTGTTACGGTTAACAAATCCATTACTCACTTTTGGTTCGATATCCTTGCGCTGATAATCACTGAGGTCAAGGCCAAGGCTGGTCTTAAATGTAAGGTTTTCCAAGATGGACCATTCTGCAAAGACATTTCCGTAAAAGTTGTTTTTACGCGTATTGTCCCATCGATTGAGGTATTGCATCAGTACAGGGTTATTCCTATCGGAGTATCCTGATCCAAGTGGCCCGGCAAAGTTGCCATTGGCATCGTATACCGGTATGGTAGGAGCCAAGGTTATGGCCAGCCCTGGGGTAGGGGCGCCGCCTACGTCCATGGCAGCGAGCAATTCATTGGAAGAAGAGAACTGGGTGTTTATCCCAAATCTCACCTTGTCGTTAAATAACCACGTATTGGCATTTAGGCGTGCAGTATACCGCTCAAAATCGGTGTGCTTGAGCATTCCCGTATTTTTGTAATATCCCAAATTGACCATTAAGGATGATTTTTCTGAATTGGTGGTAACCGTCAGCTCGTTATTGAAGGCGTATCCTGTTTCGTATGTTTCATCCTGCCAATCGGTGTCCCCAGCCGGTATGGATTCATCGCCGCCCACAAAGGGCTGCACGGTTACACTGTTCAGCACGGGATTGTCAAAATCCCCATTCCAATCAAAATCATAGATTTCTCCATAGCCACTGGCAGGATCTGCACCGTCATTGACAGATGCTCTCCAAATGGCCTCTCCCCGTTGCTGTGCATTCAGCATGTCGTAGCGTTGTTGTTTTTCGGAAAGAACAGAGAAGGTAGAGTTAAAGCTTACGCCCAGTTTATCTCCTCCAAGGGTCTTGTTTTTGGTGGTGACCAGGATGACGCCATTGGCTGCCCTAGAACCATAAATAGAAGAAGCGGAAGCATCCTTGAGCACTTGAATGGACTCAATTGCGTCAGGACTTAGGCTGGCAAAGACCTCAGGACGTTTGGTGGGAACACCATCAATCACATACAGCGGATCATTATTGCCCAGCGTGGAGACCCCGCGAATCAACACCCTGCTGCTGGCACCGGAAGGATCCCCTGATTTTTCTACATATAGGCCTGGCACTCTTCCTTGTAAGGCCTGCATAGGGTTGCCGTTGCTCATGCTCTGCCCTTCTATGGGAGTCAGGTCTACAGCGACGATGGCTCCGGTCATATCTGATTTTTTCTGGGAGCTGTACCCGACCACGACCACTTCATCCAAGTTGGACACGTCCTGACCAAGCACGACATCGATAGTGCTTCGATTTCCAACAGTTTCTTTGGCTGTTTGATAGCCAATAAAGGAAAATAACAATACATCTTCTGTAGTTGCAGAAATGCTGTATTTTCCGTCCAGATCCGTGACGGTACCTGTTCCTGTGCCTTGCACCTGTACGGTGACGCCCGGAAGTGGGTCACCACTCGCGTTGTCTGTTACGGTGCCTGAGATTTCACTGTTTTGGGCCCAGCTGGGTAAGACCAGTAAAACCATGAATAGGAAATTTAATATGCTTGTTTTCATAAGGTAAATGGGTTTGTCATGTTATTGTTTGAATGTTTAGAAAGTTGTAATGTGATAAGGTAAAGCAGGATGAAATCACACTGTCCTGCCCATTCCGGTCTTTCACCTTCCGTTTTTTGTCTTGATACTTGTGTCTTAATTCATGGCTTAATAGGTTGTTTTTTTTTGTGTAATTGATTTTGAAGATTTTCTAACTCCACTCCTTTGGTCTCCGGCATGATAAACCAGACAAATCCCAGTTGCAGGGTCATCATGCCCAAGAAAACAAGGAAGATTTGGGAAGGTGCTAGGTTATCGATCAATACTGCTCCAAAGAGTGTGATCATGGCAGCAGCTCCCCAGTGAACTCCCGCACCGAAGGATTGACCCATCGCTCGGACTTTGTTGGGGAAGATTTCTGAGATAAATACCCATATTACCGCCCCTTGTCCTATACCATGCGCTGCAATGAAGATGAGGATACTTGTCAGTATGAATAGGGGAGAAGTGTTATCATAAAAACCGTAACTGATCAGGCCTAAACTGATGATATAGCCGATGGATCCGATGAGCATCAATTGCTTCCTGCCGGTCTTGTCGATTAGGTACATCCCGATCAAGGTGAATACTAAATTGGTGCATCCAATGAATACAGCGCCCAACAGTGAGGAAGAAGTTACAAAACCTGCCTTTTCCATGATCTCGGGAGCATAATAAAGGATAAAGTTGATGCCGCTGAGTTGGTTGAATACCGCGATGATGCCAGCAAGCAGCAGCGGGAGTCTGTTTTTGGCAGAGAAGAGTTTCATTTTTTTTGATCGCAGTGAATCACGCTTAATGGACAATAGTAGCGGGTCGATATTGCCCGTAGTGATCTTTTTAAGGACCTTTATTGCAGCAGGTTCATCCTTTCGCTTTAAGATCAACCACCGAGGGCTTTCAGGAATATCCAGGATAAAGGCCAGGTAGATGATTGCCGGTATTATTTCTGCGGCCAGCATCCAGCGCCAGTCATTGTGGCCTCCTACTCCTTGAAGCAAGTAGTTTGAAATGTAGGCTACCAAAATCCCTGTGACAATATTGATTTGGTAAAGCCCCACTTGGCGGCCTCTTTTATAGGCTTGGGAGATCTCCGACACATAAGTGGGGGCTGCGATGGAACTGGCCCCAATGGCCATTCCTCCAACAAAGCGGTAGAAAGAAAACACATAGGGATCTGTCGCCAATGCTGTGCCTACAGCGGAAACCAAAAACAGTACTCCAATCCAAAACAGGGTGTTTTTCCGACCTAAAAAGTGGCAAGGGATTCCTCCCAACAATGCGCCGATCACCGTGCCCCAAAGGGCCACGGACATGATGTAAAAGCCATGGAACCAATCAGAAGTTTGCCAAAGTGCCTTAAGTGGTAGATTGGCACCAGATATTACGACGGTATCAAAACCGAATAGAAATCCGGTGAGGGATACAATAAATGCGTAATAGGTGGTCAAATTCTTCACGTTTTTTGGGTTTTATTGTTGATAATAGCGCAAGGCAACTCTAGTGAATACCTGAAGATGGCCATGAACTATTGATCTCAATCTAGGTGCGATGAGGGGAAATAATTTTTAATCCTGTACCAAAATTTTATAATTTCAGATGACAGGCTAAAAGGGGAGGAGAAAGTAGCTTGGAAGTGTTTGTGAGCCTTATTTTGAAGAAACTATAGGGATGAGGTTATTTCAATATTGTCTCAAATTTTTAAAATTGTACCATTTTTTTGAAAAGGAATGGACTAGCCCTTTTTGCATTGGTCTCTAAACTCGGAAGGAGTACTTCCGAAATAACTTTTAAAAGCAGTCGAAAAATAAGCGGAAGTGGAGAAGCCTACCTGAAAGGCGATATCAGCAATGGGGGCGTCATTTTCAGCCAATAAGCGTTTGGCTTTTTTCATGCGTACTCTGTTGATATAATCATTTACACTATATCCTAGCATGGTTTTCACTTTTCGGTAGAGTTGTCCGCGTGAAAGCCCTATTTCTTCACATATAGTGTTTACCCCAAACTGAGGGTTGCTGAGATGCTGCTCAATGATTGCATTGAACGAGTTGATGAACTTTTTATCAGTAGCGATTCCTGGGGTTTTGGATTTTTCTATGGGAAGTTCATGGAGGTAATGTTCTCTTAATTTTTGCCGATTGGCCAGTAACATTTTGATTCGCTCAAGCAGCAATGTAAAACTGAAAGGTTTGGAGATATAGTCATCCACACCAAGTTTGATTCCTTCAATTCGCTCCTCCAAACCACTTTTTGCGGTAATGACAATAATAGGAATATGGGATGTCCTGACATCATCCTTGAGCTTTTTGATAATGTCAAAACCATTTCCTTGTTTTAGCATCAGGTCGCAAGTGATCAGGTCAGGAAGCTTGTCAAGCGCCTTGGCAATACCAACTTCAAAATTCTCTGCCTCCAGGATATTATAATGAGCAGAGAGTTGCTGGCAAAGGTACTGCCTTATCTGCTGATCGTCTTCAATGATCAGCAGTGTCTGCTCCTTGTCTTCCTTCGTACCGCGGGACACGTGGGGAGCGACCTCTTCCAATAGGCCAATGCTTTCTTCGGAGAAATACTGGGTAGCGGTGCCTTTTAGTATTTCCGCTTCGTTGAAATGAGCCTTCCCCATTTGTAAGGTCACCTCAAAGGAAGTGCCTATGCCGGGTGTGCTTTCTAGGTGGATCTCACCATGGTGCAGTTCGATAAGCTCTTTTGATAGTGCCAAACCAATACCGCTTCCCGTGGCAGAATAAGTTTCCCCTTGATAAAAACGATCAAAAACATGGCTGGCATCTTCCTGGGACATGCCAGTGCCTGTGTCCTCTACACGGATGCACACGCTATTGGAAAGAGGTTTTTCGGTAACTTTTACGATAACACTACCATGATCGGGAGTGAACTTGAAGGCATTTGAAAGGAGGTTAAACATTACTTTGTCCAGCATCATAGGGTCATACCAAACCTTTAAGGTGCGGTTATCTGCCAATAGCCTAAGTGTGATTCCTTGGTTTTGGGCAGTTTTATCGAAGGAATTTATAATGTCTTCCAGAAATGGAATGAGTTCCTGCTCCACGGCTTTTACCTTCATCTTGGCATGGTCTATTTTTCGCAAGTCCATAAGCTGGTTTACCAGTCGTAGTAGGCGCATGGTGTTTTTACGGATGAGCAAAAGATCAGGCTTAAACGGTGCGGTATCTTTATTGGCCAAGAGGTCTTCCACAGGGGCCTGTATCAGGGTAAGTGGTGTGCGGAATTCATGGGAGATATTGGTAAAAAAGTCAAACTTTTGTTGCGTAGCTTCTTCTGCTTTTTTGGAGAGGGTGAGCACTTTGTCTTTTTGTTGGAGGATTTCATCGTTTTTGTTTTTCAGCTCTTCGTTGATTTCTTGTTTTTCACGAAGGGATTTAAACACATAAGCGAGTGAAATGATGGCCACAAAAAGCGTAAGACCAAAGCCAAAAAGAAAAGTGCGTTGGTTCCTGTAGATCTCCATCTGCACATCGATGCGTTCCTTTTGCCTGGTGATATTGTTCTGTTGGTCGATGATTTTATCCGTTTGCTGCTTCATGATACGGATATTGGTGGAGTCTACCACAGCAGTCTGGAGGATGTTTTCCTTTACTACTTGCTCGTCAGCGAGGATCTTATGTGCGATTTCAATGGCCACGTCGCCCCCGGTAGGGTAGAGAAAAGTAGCGTCAAGTATACCGTCAGTTACTGCCTGGATGCCTCCGTATGGACCAGGAAGAGCATCCACACCGATAAATTTCTTTTCCTCTATCCCAAGGTTTTTGCATATTTCCTGTGCACCAATGGCCATTACATCATTATGCCCGAAGATCAAGTCAAACTCGGGGAATTCGTCAGATTCGAAATGTTGTTTCAGCCTGTTTTTGGCGGTATCTTTTTCCCATTCACCTTTGATACTCGTAACAATCTCGATGCCTGATCCTTGAAAGCCTTTTGTTAATCCGTTATGCCTTTCTATGGCGGGAGAGCTTCCTTGGAGTCCCCAGATTTCTAAAACCCGTCCTTGACCTTTTAACAGGTTTCTGATGTATTGCCCAGCCGTTTGGCCCACCTCATAATTATCACCGCCTATATAAGCCGTATAGAGGTTAGAACTTGTTTTTCTGTCTATCACGATTACTGGAATGCCGTTCTGAAAGGCCTCTTCTACAATTGGAGTGATAGGCTCAGATTCATTTGGCGAAACGATCAGCAAGTCAATGCCTTCGTCCAAAAACTCCCTGATTTGTCTGATTTGGGTGGCATTGTCCCCTTTGGCATCTTTGATCTCCAGTGTGAGCTCGGGATAGAAACTGAGTTCTCGGTACATTTCTTGGTGCATGGCCCTTCTCCATGCATCGCCGCTTACACACTGGGAAAACCCAATTTTGTAGGTGGTATCATCTTTTTCTGGATTACAGGAAAAGAATGCGGCAACAAGAAGCATAACTACCCAAAGCTGGATTTTCATAGGATGAGTTTGAGGTTATTTCAAGCAGTAAACAAATATGCAAAAAATGACCAACAGGTTTTAGCATTTCAAAAAAAAAGGCCGCTTACTAAGCGGCCTTTCGAGTATTTTATTTGATAAAATAGCTGTTTACTTGTCCTCCTCTTCCTCTTCGGAGTCTTCCGTATGATCCTCCTCTTCACTTACTTCCTCTTTGATTTCTATATCTTCCTCGGAAGGCTCGTCTTCGATCGTGGTTTCGTCTTCTACGGGCTCTTCTTCCTCTTCTTCAGGAGTGTGGTTTTGTTGATTTTCTGCCCGTGCTTCATCCCTTCTTTGCTGATCAGCCTTCACTTCGCTGACAGGTTTGAGGTGAGAAGGTGGTGGAGGGAGCAATTCTTCGTCCTCACTTTCATAAGGGAAGATTTCTACGATAGGGCTCTCATTGATATCTGGAACCCGGAAGGTAACCAGCATATTGCTAAGGCTTTCGTGAATGCGCTCATAGGCTTCTTTCACATCGTGAGCCGTCACCAGCATGTATTGGGTGACCTTTTTTTCTTTTCCACTGTCGGCATCTGCCACCACATAGGTGATCTTGCACTTGTGCCATAGGTCTATATCGTCATAAAAGAATACATCCACGATATTACTCTTGCTGATATTGGTCACCTGGAAGTCGCCACGGATGACACTTCCCAGCATATCATAAATACGGGCTTCTGCTTCTGTAAAAGATACCGCATCGATGAGGTATTGTTCTGTTACATTTTTAAGCAGTCCCTGCTCATTTTCTTTCGCGTATTTTACTTTACACAAAAACCAAGTTCTCATTTTTTTTCCTTCTTTTTGCTATTCGGATGGCTAAGGTAACACCTAATCAAGAAAGCCCAAATAGAAATTTTTAATACTTTGATTTCTTGTCCGATAAAGCGCCTATCAAACCCTTGCTATCACTAAACAATCCGTTAAAAAAGTGTATATTAACTTCAAAAATACACCATTTATGTGGCATAGGGTTTCGCACAGTTTTCCGGTACAATTGCTTAAGCTACACTTGAAAAAGAATTTAGCGCTGGTAGGGATTTGGGTGCTGTTGGTGTTGGTCTTTTCGGACAATTTTGGGAAAGTGCTAGGCATTCCGTATCTGTTTTTGGATCCAGAGTACCTGAATAGCGTGTCATGGATGGGGTTCTTTTTGATGGGGATAGGTTTTGCCGTTTTTACCATGGCCTTTCATATGACCACCTATATTATGGATGCCGCCAAGTTCCAGTTTTTGGCCACGCTTTCTCGGCCATTTATTCGGTTTTGTGTCAATAATAGCCTTATCCCATTGGTCGCTTACCTGATCTATATCGTTAATGTGATCACCTTTCAGACGGACAATATCAGTGAAGATGGTTGGGGGATATTCAGGTACCTGATAGGGTTCTTTGCAGGTAATTTGGTGATGTTTTTATTGCTGTTTGGTTACTTTGCCGTGACCAACAAGGATTTCTTCGTCATGTTTACAGACACGTTGGACAAGCAGCTGAGAAAAGTGAAGGTGTCCCGTGCCAATGTGATGAATAGATACAAGGACCGAAAACTGGCTAAGGGCTCAGTGACTACTTATTTGGATATCAACTTGCGACCTACTAAGGTCAGGGAGGACCTGGCGAGGTTTGAAGGGCATAAGCTGCTCAAGGTTTTTGATCAGAACCACCTTAATTTGGTTATTATAGAAGGTGTTTTGATATCTACGATTTTGTTCTTGGGTTTTTTTAGGGAAAATGAGTTCCTTCAGTTTCCGGCCGCAATGAGCGTCATGTTGATCTTGTCTATTTTGACCTTGTTGGTGGGGGCACTTACTTTTTGGTTGAGAAGTTGGTCTACTTTTGTGGTGATAGCCTTGTTTGTTTTACTCAATGCCAGCTCCAAGACTTCTTGGCTAAACCGGCCACACTCGGCTCTAGGGATGGACTACAAAGCTGATAAAGCGTCTTATAACCTGGATCGTCTTCAGGCATTGCTGCATCCTGATACCTTAAAAAAAGACAAGCAGAAAACCTTGGAAATTTTGGAAAACTGGAGAAAAAAATTCCCGGAGAACCATCCTCCAAAAATGTTGCTGGTGGCCTGTAGTGGAGGTGGACAGCGTGCTGCTTTGTGGACATTGCATGTCCTGCAGCAGATGCATTTGAGAAGCAAGGGGAAGTTCCTGTCGCATACCCAGCTGATTACAGGTGCCTCTGGAGGAGTTGTAGGTGCTGCTTTTTTTAGGGAGTTGTTCTTACGGGCACAGGATGATATATCCATGGATATCGCCGATCCTAAATACCTGAGCCAAATTTCCTCGGATAACCTTAACCCTATCATTTTTACACTGATGGTGAATGACCTTTTGATCAGGAATCAATACGTCCAATACAATGGCCGTCATTACCTTCAGGATCGAGGGTTTGCTTTTGAAAACCAATTGAATATCAACACAGGAGGGATATTGGACAAGCCCCTTCATGCTTATGCTACACCGGAATATCAAGCAAAAATCCCCATGATGCCCGTGGCTCCCTTAATAGTAAATGATGGGAGGAAGCTCTATATCTCACCCCACAGCATGAGCTATATGTGCGTGTCAGAACACTCCGATATCACTTTGGATGAAAAGAGCCAGGCGATTGATTTTTTGAGGTTTTTTGAAAAGCAAGATGCCGAGGATTTGCGTTTTATCAGCGCACTTCGGATGGGGGCGACATTTCCCTTTATCACACCCAATATCCAGTTGCCTTCTGATCCCCAGATGGAAATTATGGATTCGGGACTTTCAGATAATTTTGGGGTGAAGGATGCTTTGAGGTTTGTCAGTGTATTTGAAGAATGGATTGCCCAAAATACCTCTGGAGTAGTTTTGGTGACGATCAGGGATTCTGAAAAGAACCTGGAGATAGAAAAAAAGACACCGCCTACCATCATGCAGAAACTGATCATTCCCCTGAAGAACATCTATGTAAACTGGGATAATGTACAGACCATCAATAATGAGACGATGTTCAATTATATGAAAAGTAAGGTAGACGTTGACTTTGAGCGAATCGAATTTGAGTATTCGACCAAGGATTTTTTGGCACGTCAAGGAGTGACCGACCTTTCAGGAGACGTGAAAAGCAAAGAGCTGGAAGTACAGCGTGCATCCCTCAATTGGCGGTTGACGACACGGGAAAAACGGGATATTTTAGAAAGTATCCACAGCTATCAAAACCAACAATCGCTGGATAGGTTGGAAGGAATAATGCTTGACGGCCCTGCGTTAAAATAGCGCCATTGGTTTTACTCACCAATGGCTTTTTCGAATTCACTGAGTCCGTCTGGTTTTCCCACCACATACACGATATCTCCAAATTTCAGTTTGGTATCGCCATCAATATGGGAGGTTGTTTGGCCTTCTCGCTTTAGCGCGACCAAGTTGACCCCCAAGGTCTCTCGTAAGTTGACTTTTTTGAGGGGTTTGTTGATGTATTGACCACTATCCCTGTCTACTTTTAGCGAAACGAAGTTGATTTCGGGAAGATCGATATTAAGCCTGTCCCGCCCTCTATTCTGTGTAGCACGGAACATTTCATAATTGTGTGACCTTACCTCTTCTGTAAAATCCTCAATGTCATCCTTGGCAATAAGGTACTTGTTGAGTACACGAGTGAAAATTTCAATGGATGTTTCGAATTCCTCTGGGATGACTTCATTGGCTCCCATGGAGAGGTTGGCCGCTATTTCATTGACATAGCGGGTGCGGACGATGATGGAGGCGTTTTGGGTCAGGAGCCTGATGGCGGTGATGATGCTTTTAGTGGCGTCCGAATTGGAAATGGCGATCACTACCACGCGGGATAAGTGGATATTTACATGTTTGAGCACCATTTCATTGGAGGCATCTCCATAAATAATAGGCTCTCCTTTTTCTCCTTCTGTCCGAACGGTTTCTGGATTCATCTCGATAATGGCGTAGGGGATTTTTGCCCTTTTGGCGGCCTTTGAAAGGTTACGGCCATTCAGTCCGTAACCAACGATGATCAGATGATCAGCCATTTCCTCACCCTCCATATTGGCCATGGAAATATTGCCAACGGGAGTGGTGAGGTGTGTTTTTAACTTTTGAGGAAGTGGAGCATCCAGCATTTTGAAGGCGAGTTTCTCTCGGTTTTTAATGACAAAAGGCGTTATGGCCATTGTCAAAATAGAAACAGCCAGAAAATACTGGTAGTGGGTTTGATTGATCAGGTCCATCTCCACCCCTTCCTGGGCCAGCAATAGGGAAAATTCCCCGATTTGGAAAATGGAGAATCCAACGATAAAGGCTTCCTTAAAATCTATCCCAATAGCGCGAACAGCGATGACGGTCATGGTAAATTTAAAAACCAGTACGAGCAGCAAAATGCCAAGGATAGTGTCGATATGCTGGAAGAGGAAGGTGACATCAAACAACATTCCTACCGAAACAAAGAAAAAACTCAGGAAGATCTCCCTAAAGGGAAGGATTTTTCCTGTGGCATGGTGGCTGTACTCGGATTCGCTGATAATCAGTCCAGCCAAAAATGCGCCCAATCCCAGTGAAAGCCCCAAGAGCGAGGTCAAAAAGGCCACGGAAAAGCATATCACAATAATACTCAATAGAAACAGCTCTTCATTACGGGTTTTTGCCACCCAATACAGTAGCTGCGGGATGAGGTATTTGGCAGAAAGAATGGTGAAAAGAATTACCAATCCTCCTTTTACGGCCATGTAAAAGAGAGATAGCAGGATGTTTTCGGATTCACCAGCGAGCATGGGCGTGAAAAGCATCAGCGGGACTATGATGATGTCCTGAAAGATCAATATCGCCAAAATCGTTTTTCCCGATAGGTTATTGACCTGCCCGGTTTCTTGGAGTATTTTCAAGACAATAGCCGTACTGCTCAAGGCCAAAAGGAAACCAAAAAATACTGCAACATTCCAATCAAAACCAAAGAAATAGGACGTGAGCGTGGCCACTAAGATAGTGAGGGCGACCTGTAATGAGCCTCCTAGAAATACCGCTTTCTTGATGGACATGAGGCTCTTTAATGAAAACTCCATGCCGATCACAAATAGCAATAAGATGATGCCTATCTCAGAGAGTACATCCACTGTTGCGGAGGCATTGACCAACGATAATCCATAAGGGCCGGCGATGGCACCTGTCAATAGGAACCCAATAATGGTAGGGATCTTCAGTCGGGTGAAAAGCATGATTACCAACGTGGCCAGACCAAAGATGATGACGATTTCTGGCAACATGGGGATGTCTGCAGAAGCAAGTAAGATACGGATCATTTGTAAGGGTTTGGTATATAAAAATCTATGTAAAAATACAACAACATTATTGATTTTCTTCAATTCTGGCAAAAAATGCCTTTAGTAGGAAAAGCCGAGTCGTTTGTAAATAAAATGCATTAGCCAAGCCGGACCGATCAATAAAAACTGAACGTCTTTAAGGAAGGAAGGTTTTTTGCCTTCTATTTTATGACCATAGAATTGAATAACCCAAGAGACCAAAAATATAACAATACACACCGACCAAAGGGGTACTGGAGAGATGATGGTGATAAAATTGGCAAAAAACAAGCAGAGTGCTGAGAACAAAAACATGCCCAATGACAAAGGTGGTGAAAGGGTATAGTAATAGAACAAGATAACCATCAAAACCAGCGTGGCCCAATTGGCAAAGGATCCCATATAACCCTGCAAAAAGCTTATCGGACCCGCAGGGATGCTGTAAATAAGCCCCACCACGCTGAAGAAAATTGCAGGCACACAAAACCAGTGGATCACTTTATTGGTTGGGTTTTGATGGCTTATACCATATTCTTCTAATAATTGATCAATTTTTCTTAAGTTAGTTTGCGCCATGGCCTTAAGTATGCTAAAACAATCATAATACAGGTCAATAATTTAATAATTCTTCACGTAAAAGGCACTAAATAAGAAAAATATGTTGAGCTATTGGGAAAAGAAGAACCTCATCCAGTATGATCTGACCATAGTGGGAGCGGGGTTTGTCGGGCTTTCTACGGCCATCCATTATAAAGAAAAATACCCCGGTCGATCCGTGTTGGTGTTGGAAAGAGGGGTGTTTCCGAGCGGGGCAAGTACGCGGAATGCAGGTTTTGCCTGTTTCGGGAGCTTAACGGAGATTGCTGGAGATTTGGAAAGTTACCCAGAGGAAGAAGTTTTTGCCCTCGTGACCAAGAGAAGGATGGGGATCAAAAACATCCGCAGGGTTTTTGGAGATGAGGCGATCGATTATTCATCTAACGGAGGTTTTGACCTGATCAGGGAGCAAGAGCTCCGTTTCATGGATAAAATGGATGCGATCAATGCGCTGCTCAGTCCTGTTTTTGGATCCAATGTTTTTGAAGAAGTAGCTCACCAGTCTTATGGTTTTTCTGATCAAATCAGCCATTTGGTAAAAAATAAATTTGAGGGCCAACTTGATCCTGCAAAATACATCCAGTGCCTATGGCGGAAGTGCCGTGAGCTAGACATCAATGTGCTTACGGGCGCAGAGGTGGTGAAGCTCGACGAAGACAATTGTCGCACATATGTCAAGTCCTTTTACGGAGAGGAGATCGCTTTTCAGAGTCGGCTCATCGGTCTCTGCTCCAATGCTTTCATCAGGCAGCTGCATGAAGGGGTGAACATTAAGCCAGGAAGAGGCATGATCATGGTCAGCGAGCCGCTACAGGATTTTGACATGAAGGGTACTTTTCATATGGATAGGGGATACATTTATTTTAGGAATGTGGATGGACGTCTTCTGGTGGGAGGTGGTAGAAATATCTCCGAAGAGGATGAAATTACCACAGACAGGGGAATAAATGAGGATATTAAGGCTTATCTTCAGTCGGTCACCAGTGAAACCATCTTTCCCGAAAAGAAGATTGTCTGGGATATGGAATGGTCGGGTACCATGGCCTTTGGAGAGACAAAAAAGCCTATTGTCAAGCAAATTAATCCCAGAGTGGCCGTCGGTGTGAGACTGGGAGGAATGGGAGTGGCCCTAGGATGGGAAACCGGAAAAGATCTAGCGAGTTTACTTGGAGACTGATTAAATGATATTTTTTGCTAATTTTATGTTTCTTTAGAAAAAGTGTGAATGCACTGATGGGAACCTTTACTGTTCCGATCAATCTTCTTTTCATACGATCAGGATAACGACTAAACTGAGATCCATTATACAGTAAACGCATTTCAATGACGAAACCTCAACAAAAAGCCAGTCTGTGGGAGGCGATGGTCCCCATCTTATTTCTTATCATTTTGTTGGTCATCAATATCCGGATTTTTGGGACCGACAGCCTGTCTGGCTCCAATCAGATGGTATTGATCCTTTCGTCAGGCGTAGCTTCGCTAATAGCTCTTTTTAGGCTGAAGATAAGTTGGGATACTTTACAAAAAGGTATTGTCAATAGCATCAGTGCTGCGATGCCATCCATTCTGATATTACTGCTGATAGGTGCCTTGGCAGGTACTTGGCTGTTGAGTGGTATCGTCCCGGCAATGATCTATTATGGGCTAAAGATCCTCAATCCAGGGATATTTTTACTCGCAGCTTGCGTGGTGAGTGCGATTGTGTCAATAGCTACAGGCAGTAGTTGGACCACTGTTGCCACGGTGGGGGTGGCACTGCTTGGTATAGGCAGGGCCTTGGGATTTGAAGAAGGAGTGATAGCGGGAGCGATTATTTCGGGAGCTTATTTTGGTGATAAGATGTCGCCCCTTTCAGATACGACTAATTTGGCCCCGGCGATGGCAGGTACTGACCTGTTTACACACATCAGACACATGACCAAAACGACGGTTCCTTCTATTTTGATAACATTGGTCATATTTGGGGTTTTGGGTTTTACGATCAGTGTGAACGGATCCGTGGAGCAGGTAAAAGATATCTCAGAAGTGATCTCCTCCAAGTTTAATATTAATGGGTGGCTTTTTATTGTTCCGGTATTGGTGCTGGGAATGATCATTAAAAAAGTACCCGCGGTGCCTGCTTTATTAGTGGGGGCTTTGCTAGGGGGTGTCTTTGCGGTGATTTTTCAGCCGCAGATCATAGAAAGTATCGCTGTGGAGCCAAATGCTGGATATATGTACCAATCATTCAAGGCGGTAATGATGTCCTTGTATGGTGATATCAGTATTTCTACCAGTAATGAAATGGTCAATGAGCTGCTTTCTACCGGCGGGATGGCAGGAATGCTATTTACCATCTGGTTGATTATCAGTGCGATGATTTTTGGTGGGGTAATGGAGGAAAGCGGAATGCTTCTGGTCATTGCTGAAGCAGTGATCAGAAAAGTACATTCCCTAGGTTCTTTGATAGCCTCCACCGCTGCGACCTGTGTGTTCTTCAACCTGACCACTTCGGATCAGTATTTGGCGATATTGGTACCAGGAAGAATGTATGCCGATATTTATAAAAAGAGAGGATTGAAAGGCGAAAATCTAAGCAGGACATTGGAGGACAGTGCTACCGTTACTTCGGTGCTGGTGCCGTGGAATACCTGTGGTGCCACACAGGCCTCAGTACTTGGGGTCGCCACCATTGCGTATGCTCCGTACTGTTTTTTTAATATCATCAGTCCCTTTATGACGATACTTTATGGATACCTTAAGCTGGGTATCAACTATTACTCAGAGGAAGAAATGAGAGAAATTCAAAAAGAACTGGCCGTATGATTCCATATAAAATAAGCAAAGACGAAGTAAATGAACTTCCCTTGGGGCATTTTGAAGGAGATATTGTGTTGATCGAAGATGAAAAATTGGTACCTGAGGCTGTAGAAGAATTAAGTAAATATTCAAAGATCGGATTTGATACCGAAACACGGCCGTCTTTTCGTAAAGGGGTTCATCATGAAGTTTCCCTTTTGCAGTTAAGTACACCTGAAAAGGCTTTTTTGTTCCGGTTAAACCATGTTGGCTTTCCATCGTCGGTAAGGAGGATTTTGGAGGATCCCAATCGGGTAAAAATAGGCGCAGCAGTTAGGGACGATATCAAAGCCCTCAAAAAACTGGAGCCTTCTTTTAGTCAAGCAAGTTTCTTTGACCTTAATGAAGAGCTGAAAAAAGTAGGCTTTCACAATGTAGGCGTCAGAAACCTGAGTGCAATGGTGCTCAACATCCGGATATCCAAGTCGGAGCAGGTGTCCAACTGGGAGGCTGAGGAGTTGACCCCCAAGCAGCAGCTGTATGCCGCCACTGATGCCTGGGCCTGCTTGGAGATTTTCAATGAACTTTACCGAAAAGGCTATTTGGACAACTTGTTTTCTAATCAGTCTTCTTGAATGAAGGAATATCTTCAAGTTTGGTAGTGACTTCTTCCCAAAGCTTCTCTCTGATCCTTAGCGTCATGCTACAGGTGTTGTCAAAATCTTGCTTGATGATCTCAAGGTCATAATCCTTTATCAGTCGCATGACATCGTTCATGTCGAGGTAATCAAATCGAAAACAGATCTTTTTGGTGACGATGGCCGTTACGATTTCATTTGCTGTGATGGCCTCGGCGGCAGCGGTCTTATAGGCAGTGATCAGTCCACCCACACCAAGCTTGGTACCTCCAAAATACCGAATTACAACAATCAGTACATCACTGAGCTCATGGGAACGGATTTGGCCTAAAATGGGGTCGCCAGCGGAGTGATTGGGCTCACCGTCATCATTGGCACGAAACTGTGACTGGTCTTTTCCTAGGATATAAGCATAGCAGTGGTGCCGGGCATCGTAGTATTTTTTTTTAAGGCCTTCCAGCCGTTCCTTGATTTCATCTTCATCCTGAACAGGATAAGCAAAGGCCAAAAACTTACTTCCTTTTTCTTTGTATAAGCCCTCTGAAGTGTTCTTCAGTGTAAAAAAGGTATCATCCATTCATCACGGGTTTTGGTAAGGGGTATAAACAGCATCCAAAAGTAAATGTTGCATGATGAAATGGCAAAAATGCGGAGATGTTTCCAATAACAAATGTGCTGGTTTTGCCCTGAATGTTAAGCTTGGGCTATTATTTTTTTAATTCTTGTAACGAAGGGACGGAGTGCAGCAGGTTTTTGTTTAAATTAGCTTTTGAAGTGAGTTTTTGTATTTCAACCCATAATAAGGCACCCATGACCAACCCCTATGTTTTTCACCTTGGTGAGGTGAAGAATTGCTCCGGAAAGCTTAATTTTTGGGAACGCGAAAAGCTTCCTTTTGGAGCAAAGAGGGTGTTTTGGATTACTGGTGTTCCGGAAGGCGGCGTTCGTGGAGAACATGCCCACAAGGTGGACAATCAGGTAACTATCTGTATCCAGGGAAGTGTGAACGTCGTCCTTGAGGATTTGGAAAATAATCACCTTGAATACACCCTACAGGATTCCAGTGAGGCTCTTTTCTTACCCCGGTTGGTCTGGTCCAAATTCACCTTTGCTGCAAATAGTGTGTTGTTGGTGCTTTCAGAAAGTGATTTTGATGAATGCGATTATATTAGAAATAGAGAAGAATTTGAAAAGCTGAAAGATGGACATAGCGAAAAACTATGATTTTGTTATACAGGAAAACCCTCCAATTGATCACCCATATTTCTTGCATGATTATTTGATCGGTAAGGGGGAGAGGTACTTCTGTGCCAGACTGCTCAAGAAACAAAAAGTAAAGGCCTTGGTGTATCTGGTGCTCAAATCTGACGGGACGGCCATATCCATAAAAAATGCCCCCTTCGGAGGTGTATGGACAGAGAAGAAAATAGCTTCTGATAGTCTACAGCTTTTAATTTCTGAACTTCTACTTGCCCTGAAAGCCCTTGGTGCGAAGCGGTTCAAGGTGGTACAGCCCCCAGATGCCTATGAGGACAATAATCCATTGGTCCACTATATATTAAAAGCTCAGGGCTTTCGGTTGGAAGGGATATTGCTCCATCATTTTTTAGAGGACAAGAAGTTCATCAAAGGGTTTATCCATGCCAAACTGTCCAAACATAAAAAAAAGATCAAGAAAATCAATTGTAATGTGGAGACTGGCAGCATCAAAACGTTTAATTTTCTGAAGGACATCAAGTGGTGGCGTACACAACGGGGGCACGAATACAATGTAAATGAAGAAAAACTCATCCAACAGGTGAGTGCATATCCTGACCGTTATTTTTTGGTGTCGCTTTATCAAGGGGAGCAAGCTGCAGCGCACGCATTGTGTGTCAAGCTGACTCCCAATAGCCTTTATTATTATCTACCCGCCATCAACCCCGACCTGCAGCATGCCTATACCGGGGAGGGGCTTTTATTTGAGGTGATTCGTATGGGAGAAGCTTTGGGAGTGGATTTTATTGACTTGGGATCCTCGGACCTGGATGGACAGCCTAACCATAACCTCATTCGTTACAAAATGAAAAACGCCAACGGTACCAGTAATAAGTTGGTGTGGGACATTAAATTTTAACCGATAGAATGGGGCAGCCATTAGTAAGTATTATTGTCGTATGCCATAATCAAAGTGACTTTATATTTGAAGCACTTGATAGTGCCTTGGGTCAGGACTATCCCCTGTTGGAGATCATCATCGTGGATAATGGGAGTACCGATGGGAGTGTAGAGAAAATCAAGACCTGGTTATGGATGTATGACAAGGGGCGGTCGATCAAGACTTTCCTCTATGAGGAGCCGATCAATTACTGCGAGGCATTCAATGAAGCATTGGAAACGGCACAAGGGGAATATGTAATTGATCTTTCTGGAGATGATGTATTACGTCCTATGCACGTAAAAACGTCAGTAAAAACCTTGCTGGCACGTCCCGATGCTGGACTATGTTCCAGTAATGCATATTTGGTGAAAGCAACAGGTGAAAAAATCGATGCTTTTTTTCCCGTAAGCAAAAAAGGAGAAACGATGGGAGAGGTGCCCCAAGGCGATGTTTATGAAAAAGTGATCATGCGTTATTTTGTGAGCACGCCAACCATCGTTTTTGACACCCTGAAACTGAAGCGGATCGGTGGTTATGATGAGACCTTGGTCTATGAGGATTTTGATATTATTACCCGTTTGGCAAGAAAGTACCCGTTTGTCTTCAGTGACCATATTGGTGTAGAAAAACGAATTCACAAAAAATCCTTTTCAGTACAGCAGTACAGTTCCCGGTCATCGGCGATGCTTCACTCTACAGTAAAGGTTTGTCGGAATATTGCCATTATGAACAGGTCTTCTTCGGAGCGAAAGGCGTTGATATTTCGATGCATACATGAGACGAAACATGCGCTGGCATCAGCGAATTTTGAAGCAGCAGGCCAGCTGATCGACCTGGCTGAAAGTCTCGGTGCCAATGGGCTGGCCATTAAGCTATGTAAACTATGGCAGGGAATGAAGCTGGATGTATCTTTTTTGTATGAGAGACTGAAAAGGTGACTTGTGCCCCACTCACCAAAGCAATAGAGGTACGCACATTGGCCGTCTGCTTGATCATGTAAGCTTTATCCGGGTGCTAAGACGTTGGGGAAGTAACATATAGTTAACTTATTAGACAACCACATTAGGGCATAAACTGGGGTTTAACCCGGATTATGCGTTAGGAATCGTAGTGAGAGCTGAAATTGCAAGAAAATCAGTTAGTTTTCGGCATTAGCGTAGCACCGCTACGGTAATGCCGAAAACTAAAGTGAAACGGCTGATTTTGAAGCAGTTTCAGGTCGCAACAGATAGGCTAATGCATATTCCGGGTTCAATGCCGTTTAGTTAGTGTGTATCTGGAAAATATGGGTTCTATATTTTTTCCTTGGGCAGTTATTTTTCTAGCTAAATTCCTAGGTGGTTTTCATCCCTTTACCTTTGTTACTTTTTTGCTTCAGGTCAAAAAAGTAACCAAAAAACCCCGCCGCTGTGCATCTATTGGCCTAAAATTAAAACCTCCCCTCATGCAGGCAAACTCCTCCTGTCTAAAGCCAAGCAGGCCTATCTAAAGCCAGGTAAACCTTCTTTAGCTGCCAACATTCTTTTTGGGCAGCATTTCGTCAAACAAGCCTGCCTTTTTGCCCACCCGCTTTTTAATTTCTTAACGCCCAATACCTGCAAGGCGGATCCGATTAATGAGTTTCTTATGGATAAATTATCATCATTATTCCATGTAGTGGTATATTTTCTTAAGAAACCAAGTTGAGCGAGAACTGTAAGCCCCCCTGAGCCAAAAAAGGTATCGCTTCCTTATTACGGCCCTTGGTATGCCTGTTTTCCAGCCGATGGTGGAGGCCGTTAAGAAAGTGAGTTGGCTCGCGTCGTGGAACAGCGAGACCCACTCACTTTTAGGACGTAGCCATCGGGTGGAAATTAAAATGGGTGACGGATCTCGGTCGCAGGGTAAATCCATGTTCCATTTTAAAAGGCATACCAGCGGCCTAGATTTTTTTCTTTTTTCATCAATAGCCTGCCCCGAAGGCTTTCGGGGGAAAAAAGGAAAAGGATAAAATCCACCAAGATGATCAGGTTTCCCCAGCCAAAGTCAATCAAAAAAAGGACTTTTAGGTATATGAAAAGAAGGAAATCCCCTTAACTAAACGGCATTGATTCCGGGTTTAACCAACGACGACTTCTTTGATATGGTCGGTGTCGAAGTATTTTTGGCCGACCTCCATAACTTGTTCGGGGGTGAAGCTCTTGAAAAACCGCAGTTGATCCTCATAGAAGCTGTAGTCAAGACCTGCATAGTGGATGGTCTTGAACCTGTTAATGAGATCAAAAGCGTTGCTGAAGCTGGAAAGGAAGTGTCCTGCCATAAAGTTCCTGACGATTTCTATTTCCTCCTTAGAAACTGGAGTGTACTTCAGCTTTTCGATTTCAGCATATACTTCTTTGATGACCTCATCGGCAAAGCCTTTCTGCACATCTGCCATGACTACCCAATAGTCTGATTTTTCAAGACTTCCGATAGAGCTATAGATCCCGTAAGTAAACCCTTTGTCTTCCCGGATGTTCTTGATCAATCTACTCCCGAAATATCCTCCAAGAATGGTGTTGAATACCGTAAGGGCGTGATAGTCTGGGTGCTGTTTGGGGATGAGGTGTTGTCCTAGACGAATACTGGACTGGACTGCTTTGTCCTTGATTTCTGACACCCGTTTTTCTGGCCAAATGATAAATTGCTCAGGTGTTTTTTGGCTTTCATGGATAATCAGGTCTTCAAAAGTAGACATGATTTGGTCAATTTCAAATTCGTTGAGATTGCCGATGACAAACAGTTCTGGGGTAATCAGAAATTTCTCTTTGTAATAGTGGGCGAGTTTTTCCCTGTTGACCGCTTGGACATGCCTTTCTTCTGAAATAAACCCAAAGGGATGCTTAGTACCGAAAAGTGCCTTCCTGTAAAGTTGGTTGGCACGGGCACCATTTTGCTCCTGCTGCATGGAAATGGTAAGCGACTTTTGGGATTTTCTCTTCTCGAGTTCTTTTTCCGGAAAAACGGCTTCTGTCAACAGTGACCTGAATACGGGCAAAACATGTTGGAAGTGCTTCTTGGTGGTCAAAAGCGAAACCCCTTGCTGTTCAAAAGTGGAAATGGTGTCCACTTCTGATGCGTAAAAGTCAAAAAAATTATCCAACTCGGGAGAATTCATCGTTTTGGTGCCTTCCATGAGCATGTTGAGCGTAAAAAAAGGCACCAGCCCATCTCCTTCTTCCAGCAGCTGTTTATTGGACTCAGTGATGATTTCCAGTTTGACGGCATCGATCTCAGGAGTAGGAATAAAATACAAAGGGACTCCGTTTTTAAGAGTCCGCTTGATGGGTTTGGTGAGTGCTATTGATTCGGGAATCTTAAATTCCGGTGCTTTTGAACGATCAAGTACAGTCATTACTTAGGGATGTTATAGGCCAAGGAAAATCTCAATGTCTCGGCCAGTGGGTGATTTTGTTTTTGGGGTACCAGGTAAGAGAAGTCAAAGCCCAAACGCTTGAGATCAAACCCTACGCCCATGGTGAAATACTGCCTGCCTCCTTTGTGCTTGTTTTCATAGAAATAGCCAGTCCTCAGCGCAAATTTCTCGGCATACTCATATTCCACACCAAAGGAAATCATCAGCTCCTGCATCTCTTCACTGAAGCCATCCGGCGCATCCGCAAAGGAGCCGAACATGGCGCTTAGCAGGGGGCGGTCTGGGTCTTTGCCGCGGTCTATTTCAGGCTTGTCGTCTGCTCCAATTATGAGAGAACCATCCTCATTGGTCTTGTAGACTGGAGGAGTAGGGACCATCAGTTTGTTGAAGTCAAGGGCGAAGGTCAGGTTATTGTTTTCGTCTAGGGCTGTTTCCAGAGCTGTTCCTATCCGTAGGTTGGTAGGGAGGTAATCGGCATCGTCGGCACTGTTGTAGGTGAGTTTAGGGCCGATGTTACTGATATTGGCTCCCCAAGACCAGTAAGCTTCTTTATTACTGAACAGGATTTCTTTACGTTGGTAGACACCTACATCCACGCCTACGCTGACACCTGGTTTGCTATCGCCGTTGCCGTTTGAGGTGATATTGCCTGCTATATTGGAATGGATAAACCGTGCGGATATACCAAGTGAAAGTGTTTCCGAAAGCTTCCTAGAGTAGTTGGTACCGATGGCAATATCCCTCGGGTTGAACTGACCTATGGGCTCTCCTTGACCATTAGTGAGCTGGATGTCTCCCATGTTAAAATACCGCAAATCTACTCCGAGAGTGGACATATCATCGATCCGCATGTAGCCGGTCAAGTAGCTCAGTGACATATCGGGAACCAGTTTGCCCAGCCAAGGGGAATATGAAAGGGAAAAGCCCATGTCGTCTTCCACAAAAGCCAGCTTGGCAGAATTCCAATGAATAGAGTTGGCATCAGGGGTGGTAGCCACGCCGGCATCCCCCATGGCGGCATGCCTACTGTCAGGAGCAAAGTTCAGGAAAGGTACTGCGGTAATGATCACCCGGCGGCCTCCGTCCTGACCAGAAACAACAGTAGAATTTTGAGCTTCTACAGACAAAGCCATAAAGATGAAAGCAGGTAAAAAAGTAAGCGCCTTTAAATAATCACTTGATTTTTTCATTGAATATTGATTTTTCCAATTGCCTGGTCCGAGGTTCCGTCCCTTTCGCTTGTTAGCCGTAATTTGTAAATATAAGTTCCTTTTGCGGGAATTTTTGTCTTGTTTCTTAAAAAAATCCATTCGATATCGGTGATTTCATTTTCTGCTTTTGGATAACGTTTTTCCATCGAAAAAATTGTGCTTCCCGTTAAACTATAGATGTCCAGATTCAAAATTATATTTTCATTAGACCGATTATGTTTTATTTTGAAATAACTTATGTCATTTGTAGGATTTGGATAATTAATAAATTCCGTGATACGCAGATGGGTACTTCCGTAAACTTCGACTTGAATCGATTGGGAATTGCTGTTCCCCGCATTGTCATAAGCCACCAGAGTGAGGGTATTGAGACCTTCTTCTAGCCCGGATACCGGTATTTCGAGATGTCCACGACGATAATCCTCGCCAAAGGCCCTAAAATAATCGCTAAGTGAGATAGGAGAATGGCCATTGACCGAGAGGCTGATACCATGTTGAAGGCTTTTGGTAATTTGGATACCACTGGTGTCGTAGAGATTTGCAAGAAGCATAATTTCGGTGGATGAAGTGGTTCTTGTGCTGTTTAGGCTATCATTGGCAAATAAGTGGATGGTTGGCCCTAGTTGGTCTTCGTTATTGGTTTCGTCACCTTCTGCAATAGGGATTTTTTTGGCGGCCATGGCTTCGAATGAGCTTTTCTGTGACGATGCAAAAACCCTTATCTGCCCTTGGTCAATGACATTGTCAATAGAAGGATTGATCATTATTTCTGCTAAAAAGCGACCGTTGGAGATTTGGCCTACGCCTCGATAAAGCGTCTGGTTGAGCTCATGATAGGTTCCAGGAGGGCCTTCATCTCCTAGGGTAGTGACTTCATGGGGTTCATCGAGGATTTCAAGCAAATACTCCCCTTCAAAATTCTCCACAGTAAGCCCGGTAACGGGGTCAATGATGCTGCCTTGGATGATCGCTGCTTCTCCAGCCGGTATGGTGTCCAAGGGAGTGCCGTCTTTGGATTGAATTTGCCATTGCACTTGTAGCTCAGGAATAGCCAATGCAAGGCTGGGGTCTCCAAGAAGGGAAAAATTACGGTTGTATGAGCCATTGAGGCTGTTGTTTTTGGTAGCCTTGAAAATGTCCCCCAAGGTAAGCGGCTGCTGTTTCTTTTGTTGAAAAGCAGCGATAAATGCCTTGTTCAATTCAAAGTTTAGGCTGCTATAGACCGGTCTTCCGGTAGTGAGCAAACCTATGGCTCCTTTGTCCTTTGCCATGAGGAGCTCTTCGGCACCTGAGCGAAGATACGGGCTGTCGTGTCTTCCAAACTCACAAGTGGCAGTGATGATCAGTGGGAAATGATCAGAAATAGGCCAGTTCTCTAAGTCACTCACTTGAAACACCCTTTCGGCAGCAAGGGTGCTTTCGTTGCCATGGCCTATATAATTGACGAGTAGGGTGCCTTCTTCAATTATTTGTGCAAGAGCAGCTTTTGCTTCCGGCGCACTTTGGTAATTCCCTTCTTGGCTTTGGTCAAATCCATCCAGATATAGTTTGTCGATTTGGTAGGAGGGACTGTTTTGGTGAATAGTGGTTGCGTGGGTTTCGCTGTGACGAAGGTGGATGTTATTGTCCCCATCATCGGCTACAAAGAGCATTTTACGTTTCCATTCCCCAAGCTGCAGTGGGTGGTTTTCATAATGGATGATTTTTTCGACGACATTCCGGGCTTCTTCGAAATTGATCACAGGAATTCTTCCTACACCAATAGACAAGGACAAATCCCCCTGCTCACTTTCGGCCCACTCACCTTGCCCGAATTCCAGAAATCCATAATAATCATCAGAACTGTACGATGTCAACGGATGAAGACTGTTTCTGCTGCTGTAAACGGGGACGAGGTTAGGGCGTCCAGCGCTGTTGTTTTTGTAATCAAAAGTTCCTTTCCCAAAAAGTAACACGTGTTCGAGCGTCTTGTTCTTATGGTAGTGATCTGCCAGAAAATTCCTGATAGCGGTGACATCTCTGGTACCATAATTATAGGCATCATAAATTTCTTGAGTGGTAACTACAGCTGTGGAGATCCCTTTCTTTCGTTTATGATCAGCCAGCTTGTTTACCTGAAACAATAGGGAAGGAGCCGTGATGATGATGAGTTTTGCAGCTTGGACATGACGGGCTTCCATGTTTACAGGACGAATGGAATTGATAGTGGCTATTTTCTCAGGGTCGGCTACGATCATTCGCTGACCAGGTTCCAGTGCTAAGTTTCCTCCATTGTCAGAAAGTGAAATTGGGGCAGAAGTCAGCGTGATGTCCCATTTCATCAGGCCCTGTTCTGTCATAACGGACACAGGTGAGCCAGAAGTGAGATGAAAATATTCGCCCGTACGAAGGCCATGAGGGCCATGGGGCAACCCCAACAGGAAGTAGTCCAAATATCCAGCGGCATTGGGGTCGGTACTTTCCAACTCGATATTAAACTGCGTGGGATTACCTACTTCAAAATGGTCAAGAAAGCCCTGTGCCAATTTTTCACCTCCTTTAAGTCCATAGGTGGTGTTGGGCACCGCATCAATGGAAGCGGTGAAGAAGGTGTTTTGCTGGCTGCGGAGGCTTAGTTTGGCAGTGGTGGTAGATTGGGCCATGACATTGGCCTGATAAAAAACGGGAGCTTGGTCATAAGGCTCCACCAGCATGTTAAAGGAGGTAAGCCCTCCGGCCATTACGCGGTTGCCATACCATTTTCTTCCCGAAGAGAGCAAGTTGGTCGTTTCTTTTTTGAAGGGATAGATGGCGTAGAGGGGGGCAGTTGCGGAAGGTGCATTATTCTCGGGAGAAGACGTTGGGATCCTTTTTGGTGTAGGGACACCGGTTTGGATCAGGTAGTAAGCAGTATCCACGTAGTGATGATGGGTGTACCGAAGACTGTCATCAGTATAATGGAGAGTATGCGGACCTTCTAGGTAGACATAGAGGTGGTCATTGCTATGGAATGATGGGATTTCATGAAGTTGGAATGCGGCGCTGTCCAGTTTTTGGGGGAGCATTCCATGATTTCCATAAAAGGCAATGTTTTCCAGTGTAGCACCGCCCAGTTGGGAAGCAGCAGTTTTGGATAGTTTATAGATGCCAGCTTCGGTAACGGGAAATTTAAAATAAGAGGATTGGCCATGCAGCTGACCTCCTAGTTGAATAAAAAGATAACAGGTAAGAAAGAACGCAAACAGTATGTTCGGTTTTTTCTTCATGCAGGTTTTACCTGGTTTTCAATGATGGAGAGGAGGATATATCCTACGATCACGAAAGGCACGCCGGCCAGTCCCAGTCCCAGGATACTGACCACTGCTATGGCGATTACCAAATAGCGAAATATATTGTCTGCCCATCCGAAGTTTTTGAATTTCAGCGCTATCAATGGTAGTTCAGCAGTTAATAACATAGCCAATACCAAGGTCATCGCAAGAAGAAAGATACCATTCTGGATCATACTGTCTGCCCAAGAAAACCGGTCTGCCAGAAAGGGGAGCGTGCAGACCAAAAGAGCATTGGCGGGAGTAGGCACACCGATGAACCGGTCCGATTGACGGGTGTCGATGTTGAACTTAGCCAATCTCATGGCAGATTGGATGCCAATCAGGAAAGCACAGAAAGGCAAATAACTATCAGGAAAGGGGACTTTCATCAACTGGAAAAGTACAAATGAGGGCAAGACCCCAAAAGTCACCATGTCTGCAAGTGAATCCAGCTGCTTGCCGATCTCGCTATGGACTTTCAGTAACCTCGCCACCATTCCATCCAAAAAATCAAACATCGCTGCTGCCAAGGTAAAGTAGGTAGCGGCATAGAGATTTCCTTCCAGTACATAATATATTCCCGCCATCCCACTGGCCAGGTTCATGCAGGTAATTGCGTTGGGAATGTTTTTTTTGATGTTCAAAATTGAGCGTTTTTGCCAACGAAGGGATTGTGGTTTTTTTCATGTCCGATGAGCGTGGCCGGACCGTGGCCTGGATATACTTTTACATCATCAGGTAAGCTAAAAAGCTTGGATTTGATGGCATCAAGCAAGGTCTGATGATCACCTCCGGGAAGGTCTGTTCGGCCGATGCTTCCTTGAAACAAGGTATCTCCACCAATACAGGTTTTGCTCTCGGGGTGATAAAACACCACATGGCCTGGAGCATGGCCGGGAACCCATATGACTTCTAACTCCGTATTGCCAAATGAGATTTTATCCCCTTCTTCCAAGAATTTTTCAGCTTCACAAGCCGTGTAGCCGGGGAAGCCATAATTGGAAGCGTAAGTGCCTACTGCTGCCAAGACTGGCTCATCTTTGGGGTGGATCTCGAGGGAAAGTCCATAGGTGTGGTTAATGAAATAATTACCTAAAACATGATCGATATGACAGTGGGTGTTGAGAAGCCGTACTGGCTTCAGCCCATTGGAATCAATAAAGGCCTTCAATGTTTCCTGTTCTTCTTTTGCGTAACAGCCTGGGTCAATGATCACTGCGGTTTTAGTGTCGTCGTACAGGATATAGCAATTTTCTTGAAAAGGATTAAACGTGAAAGTTTGTACATTGAGCATCTTCGAAACATTTTTGAATTCATGCCAAAATAACAAAGAAAGAAATTAATTTTGGGTATGGATGTAGATTTTTTACTCATTGGACAAGGTTTGGCTGGTACCGTGCTATCATATCGCCTGATGGACGCTGACCAATCCATTTTGGTTATTGATCAACCAGCCGGCAATAACAGCAGCCGTGTAGCGGCGGGTCTGTTTAATCCAATCACTGGACGCAAAATGGTGAAGACATGGAATGCCGACCGGCTATTTCCGTGTATCAAGCCCCTATACGCCGAACTTGAAAAACTGATCGGTCAGCGGCTGATTTATGACAAGGCCATTTATCGCCCTTTTTTTGGTGTGGACGAACAGAATGAATGGATGGGAAAGAGCTGTGATGAGGATGTACAAGCCTATCTGGAAGAAGTAAGGACACAGCCTCTGTATGACGAAGTACACGACCCTTATGGAGGGATCGTGCTCAAAAACTCCGGCTATTTGGATATCAATGTCCTTTTGGATGAATACAATGCTTGGCTAAAGGCAAAAGGGCGAATAAAAGAAGAGAATTTTGATGAGGAGCAGTTGGTCCATGAAGGCGGGAAGTGGCGGTATCAGGGCATCACTGCCAAGGCCATTATTTACTGCAATGGTCTGGGAGCTGCCCAAAGCTCGTATTTTCAATGGTTGCCATTTGCGCCTGTCAAAGGAGAAATATTGGAAATGGAAAGTGAATTTGTCCCTGAAGAAATCATCAACAGGGGCGTTTTCAGGATTACCATGCCCGATCTGCGGGTTCGGGTAGGGTCTACGTATAGTTGGCATGACTTGGATATAGGTCCTACGGAGCAGGGAAAAGAGGAGATATTGGCGCGGTTGGAGAAAATTGTACAGGGGCAGGCAGGAGAGGTTTTGAGTCATCGGACAGGGGTTCGGCCCGCCACTAAGGACCGAAAACCTTTATTGGGCAAACATCCATCGGCCAAAAACGTTTATATCTTCAATGGATTTGGTGCGAAAGGGGTTTCTTTAGTACCTTATTACAGCAATATCATGCTCGACTTATTGTTGGAAAATGCCGAACCTGAAAAAGATGTTAATATAAGTCGATTTTTTAAGTATATTTAAAACAAAGACAATAAGAACAGTTCAATGAAGGTAAAATTAGTTTTTATTTATTTTACACTACTCTGGCTAGGTTCCATTTCCGTTTCTAATGCCCAATTTGACCAGGAACGATTCGGTAAAAATAGGATCCAGCACCACGAGTTTGATTGGTATTTTTTTTCATCCAATAATTTTGAGGTCTACTACTATGGGGGAGGCCGGGAAAACGCCCGTATGGCGATAGATTATTTGGAAAATGAGTTTGAGCGGGTCACGCAGATGATTGGCTATGTCGCCTATACCAAACCGAAGATCTATATATATAACAGCAGGGAAGAATGGCTGGAAAGCAACTTGAACTTGGAAGAGGATAATTATACAGTCAATGGCGAGACATTTTTTTCCAAACTACTGGCCGAGGTTCCCTATACAGGGGGTTGGGCCTCTTTTAAGGATGAGCTACTGTACCGCACGATCAGGGTCATCCTTGAGGAAATGCTGTATGGAAGCACGATTGCAGATGCCTTCCAGTCCAATTTGATCAACAGTTTCCCAGAATGGTTTGTAGACGGTACGGCCCTTTATCTTGCCAAAGGATGGAGCTTGGAAATGGATGATTACGTGCGTCATTATCTCAAAGAAAATGAGGCTCCAAGGCTTTATAAACTGAACAAAAGGGAAGCTTCTTTGGTAGGTCAGTCTATTTGGAATTTTATTGTCCAAAAATATGGTAAGCGCTATGTGTCGAGTATTTTGAACCTAAGTAGGATCAATCGAAATGAAGAAAATAGTATATCCAATACCCTAGGGGTTGGATATAAGGACTTTACCACTGAATGGCGGGATTATTATACCACGGTCAATGAACCGGTGTTTTCGACGTTTAAGGAACCCGCCACTGATCACGTTATCGCATCGACCAAAAGGGATGAAAACGGTGCAATCAATGATATCAAATTCAGTCCCGATGCTGAGCACTTGGCCTATGTCGTCAATGATAATGGTAAATTTAGAGTGATTGTGAGGAATTTATCATCCAATAATGAGGTGACTGTTTTTAGGGGAGGTAGCTCCGCAGAGGATCAGGAGCCCAATTTTACCAGCCCTGTTATAGCTTGGAAGGACACCTTGAACCTGACGATAGCGACTTTTAAGCGAGGGCTGACCACTTTGCGGATGAGAAGTATCGATGGTAGCAGTCAGGATAAGATCTTTTTGAGAAACATCACCCAGATCAATAGCTTGGACTTTTCGCCAAACGGCAAAACCATGGTGCTGTCTGCCATGTCAGGAGGGAAGACCAATATCTATACCCTAAACCTCAGGGGGAGAGGAAGGAGATTGACCAATGATGTCTTTGATGATATTACTCCGGTATTTGTCAATGATTCGACCATCGTTTATGCCTCCAATAAAACCAATCTTCCCGATAGTGTGCTCACACGTACTCCAGATGTAAGGGAGCTGCCTGAGTATTTTAACTTGTTCAAACTAGAGCTTGGGGATAGCTTGGTAACGACCAAGTTGACCAATATGAATTCCAAGAATTTTATGCCTCGACCGATGAACCAGAATTTTGTATTGCACTTAAGTGACCAGAGTGGGATTTATAACTTGATGCGGTACGGTTTGGGCAGTGAAGTGTCCAGTCAGGTTTCTGCATTCAATACCAGTGTGGAAAGTTTTGATTTTGCCCCGACAGTCAATAAGTGGGCGTATTCGTATAAGGATGGAACGGGAAGCAAGTTGGTGCTGGAATCTTATCCAAATTTGGACCAATTTACCCCGGGGACTCCTAGGATTCAGCTTAATCAAGCGAAGAAACTGAACGAAAGACTGGCGGAGAGAAGACTTGAAAAGCAGGAAAATGATCAACCTGTTGAAGAGAGCCCCGTTACAGCGGAAGAACCAGATACTGCACCTGAACCAATCACAGAAATCGACTCTATCAGCCCCCCTTCCAATAACACGGGGACTATCAACGTGGATCGGTTGCGATTTGAGCACCATGCGGGGATCAATACGGAGAAATATTCCTTCGATACGGTACCTACGCCCCAAGAAAAAAGAGAAGGTCGTTTGGCTTCCGGAAGGAGTGATATTCTGGAAGCTTTCAGAAAACAAAGCCTTAAAAACACCGTCAGAGGCCCTAGGGAGTACATGCCCCAAGTGCAGGCCAATAGCTTGAGAACTACCTTCGTGGTGGATCCACTTCGTGGGTTTGGACTGAACATTGAAGGGAAGATGACAGAGCTACTTAATGACCATGTCTTTCAAGGAGGAATCATGACACCGTTGGACTTTAGGTCAGGAAGTGACGTGTACTTTGAATACGAGTACCTGAAGAGCAGGATTGATTACAGGGCTAGGTTTGACCGGAGAGCACTGGTGATCTCGGAGGGCGACGAGACGTACCAACGTTATGTGCTGACCAAGGGTGAGTTGGGCTTTTCCTATCCTTTTACTGAGCACACCCGATTTACCCTAGCGCCGTTTTATGCCAAGACACAGTACTTTAACCTTAATGCGGATTCCTTGATTATGGGTAGTGAAGGCCCCCAAAACCGATTTGATGTAAATTATGTCGGAGGAAAAGCGGAACTGGTGGTGGACAAGACCCGATTACTGGGGCTGCACATGGAGCAAGGCTTTAAGGGAAAGGTGGGTTTTAAGCACTATCAGGGAATAGACGAAGGAGACAGGTCATTTAGCAATTTTTACCTTGATATAAGAAATTATCAGAAAATACATAAGAACATTACCTTTGCGACAAAGCTCTTTGCTGGCTCTTTTATGGGAAACAATCCACAAAGTTATTTGGTGGGCGGCATGAAAAACTGGCTGTTCAATGAGTTTTACGAGCCACCGTCCAATCGCCCTGAGCCATCCCCAGTGAGAAATCGAGATGGAGTTGAAAATTCTAACATCCTCTTTGCGGAGTTTGTAGACCTTAGAGGCTATGATTATGATGAAATACGGGGCAGGAATGTGGTGACCTTTTCTGCGGAGCTGAGAATACCATTGTTTTCTTATTTGTCCAGAGGGAATATAGCTTCCAATTTCATTAAGAATTTCCAATTGGTTGGTTTTTATGATGCAGGTTCGTCGTGGGATGATGCCGCACCGTGGGAGCGTGTAAACGACCAGAATACCGAAGTGATCAATACCGATGGCTCGCCGTTTAATATTACCCTGAATAACTTTAACAACCCTTGGCTACAAAGCTATGGTGGTGGATTAAGGACGGTGTTGTTGAATTATTATGTCAAGTTTGATGCTGCTTGGCCCATCCGGAATTACAGTGTCGGTGATCCCCGGTTTTACGTGACCTTGGGATATAATTTCTAAAGTGATTTGAATTGTTTAAGTTTGCTTCATGATTAAATCCATGACCGGCTATGGTGTAGCCAATTTTGAAAACGACCGCTATATTATTAGCGCAGAAATCAAGACCCTGAATTCTAAATTTCTGGACTTTAACCTGCGCAGTCCGCGGCAGTTTTCTGACCGTGAAATAGAAATCAGGAGTTTGGTGTCAGGTATTTTGGAAAGAGGAAAGGTGAACCTGAATATTGAGTTCACGGCTAAATCCAGTACAAATCTACCTGTGAGCATTAACCAAGAACTCTTCGAGACGTACTTTGATACCTATAAATCGATGGCTTCAAAAGTGGGGGTGAATGACAGCACGGATTTATTCCGATTGGCCATTCAGGCCCCAAACGTGGTCACCACCGTTTCGGACAAATCAGATGACCAAGAAGAGTGGGAGGCTGTAAAAAAAGTGGTGATGGAAGCAGCACAAAAATGTGATGACTTCAGGAAGGATGAAGGGGATACACTCTATCACAAGTTTAAAGAAAACCTGGACGTCATCGCTAAAGGGCTGGACGAAATCCAAAAAGAAGAACCCAAGCGAAAAGAGCGCATTAAAAACCGGATCAAAAATAACTTCAAAGACTGGATGGAAGAAAATTCCTTTGATGAAAATCGATTTGAACAGGAATTGATCTACTATTTTGAGAAGTTGGATATTACCGAGGAAATTGTCAGGCTTTCTACGCACCTCAACTACTTCGATAAGACCATGGCCGCTTCCAATAGCCAGGGCAAAAAACTGGGCTTTATCAGCCAGGAGATCGGCAGAGAGATCAACACCATAGGCTCCAAGGCCAATGATGCAGCCATCCAGCGGCATGTCATCATTATGAAGGATGAACTGGAGAAGATCAAGGAGCAGGCGCTTAATATTATATAAAATGAAACAATACCATCAATTACTACAGCATATTTTGGACACAGGCGTTCAAAAGGGAGATCGGACGGGAACAGGCACACAAAGCGTGTTTGGGTATCAGATGAGGTTTGACCTTCAGGAAGGGTTTCCGTTGGTGACTACAAAAAAATGCCACCTAAAGTCCATCATCTATGAACTGCTGTGGTTTTTGAAAGGAGATACCAATATCCAGTACCTGAAAGATCATAAGGTCAGGATATGGGATGAGTGGGCCGATGAAGATGGTGACCTCGGGCCGGTGTACGGTTATCAGTGGCGCCATTGGCCTGACGGGAAAGGTGGAGAAATCGACCAAATCAAGAATTTGATCAACCAGATCAAAAATAACCCCAATTCCCGAAGGCTGCTGGTAAGTGCTTGGAATGTGGCCGATGTCGATAATATGGCCTTGCCGCCTTGCCATACCATGTTCCAGTTTTATGTGGCGGAAGGAAAACTTTCCTGCCAGCTTTACCAGCGTAGTGCTGATGTGTTTCTAGGTGTGCCTTTTAATATAGCTTCCTACGCACTTTTTACGATGATGATCGCCCAAGTTTGTGATCTGGAGCCCGGAGATTTTATACATACATTCGGTGATGCCCATTTGTATTCCAATCACATTGAGCAAGCCAAGTTGCAACTTTCGAGGGACTGTAGGCCACTGCCCACCATGAAGATCAATCCAGCGGTGAAGGATATCTTTTCGTTTGAGTTTGAGGATTTTGAATTGCTAAATTATGATCCACATCCACACATCAAAGCAGCTGTGTCAGTTTAGGGATTGAAAGATTACCATATGATGAGATGGGAAGCTAACGGTTGTTCTAATTGAACAGGCTTTCTGCCAATTCAATGGGGCTGGTGTCAAATTCCGTGTTTTCGATATGTTGGAGATAGGCGATACCGGAAACATTGGTCGTAAAGACCTGCTGTGCAGAAAGGAGGTCGGCTTCCGAGAATTTTCCTTCCAATACCGAAATCCCTTGTTGGTTTAGGTGCTTCAGCAAGGCTCCCCTTGCGACGCCTGCTATACAGCTACAGTTTAGCGATGGTGTGTAGAAGGCGTCTTCTTTCTTCCAAAACAAGTTGGCGATACCCGATTCGGAAATATAACCTGATGAATCCTTTAAGATGACCTCGTCCATTCCTCGCTCATGACGTTCGATATTGGCCATGACATAGGTGAGTGCGTTGAGGGTTTTGCAATGGGACCAAGGGCTTTTGGGTACAGTGATTTCAGTACTGAAATAAGCCGTTTCTTTTACTTTTGGGGGTGTTGTAGCTTTTTGGATGAGGATAAGTTCGCGTGCTTCGTGGTTTTGGGGAGTGTACTTCCCCAATCCATCCCGGTAAACATTCCATCGTATCCTTAATGGTGCGCCACCAAATTGTTCACGTAAGAACCTTTCCAACGCAACGATGGAAGTCAAGTTGTTATTGCTGATTCTTAATTGCTTCAGCCCTTCTTTCAGTCGGCTCCAATGTCCTTGGCGAAAACGGATTTTCCCCTTGTTGAAAATCATGGTTTCAAATAGGCCATCACCAAAATAGGCAGCCCTGTTTGCCAAGTTTGATGGTGCATGAATAAACTCCCCTTGGGGGAAGGGTGAATCAAAATTGTATCGTTATCGAACGGTTGTGTGTTCATTATCGGTCAATTTAGCTGGCTATTCAACTATTTGGTAGGTGAATTTAAGTTAAAATCAATGGATATTGTCAATCATTTGTGGATTTAAAACCATATTCAGTGATAATTGAATCATAAGTATTAGATTAGCACAGTACTTGAAAATGTAAACCCCAAATATGACAAGAAAAAGTAGTGTCTTTGATATGATAGGACCTGTGATGATAGGCCCTTCATCCTCCCATACGGCAGGTGTGGTGCGGATAGCAAGGGCAGCGATTAAGGTATTGGGCGGGATTCCCGATGAGGCCGTGATTACCTTTTACAATTCATTTGCGAGGACGTATGAAGGCCATGGCAGTGACAAGGCCATCATAGGAGGTCTCATGGATATGAAGACGGACGATGCTCGTATAAAACAGGCCTTTGAGCTGGCAGAAGAGCGGGGGTTGACTTATGTTTTTAAGTCCATCGGCAATGCTTCGGTATTTCATCCCAATACGATCAAGCTAATCCTGACCAAAGGAGAGCACACGGTAGAAGTAATCGGAGAAAGCTTGGGAGGAGGACTGATCAATATAAAATCCATTGATGGATTTCATGCCGAGTTTTCCGCGCAAGAGCACACGTTGATCATCAAGGCCAACGATGTGTCTGGGGCCATTGCCTTTATAACCAGTATTTTGGCGCAGGAGCAAGCTAATATTGCAACGATGTCGGTGTCAAGGAAGGGCAAGCGGGATATGGCCTGTCATGTGATCGAGATGGATTCCGGCCTTAATGCCATAACGATTAAGTATTTAGAGAGTATTAGTTGGATTCATGAATTAATTTATATTCCGGATATTGACCTATAGCTATATATTATGATGAAGAAATTTTTTACTGCAGTGGTATTTACTTGCGGTTTTTTGAGTGTCCTACATGCGCAGGACATCTCCTCCATGTCCTTGGAAGAATGTATCCAAATAGGCTTGGAGAATAATTTGGAACTGCAGCGAAGCTTGCTAAACCAAGTCAACAACGAGACCAATCTCAAGGAGGCAAAGCTAAGAAGGTATCCTTCTTTGTCGGCTTCGTCATCCTATCGATATAACTGGGGAAGGTCCATAAACCCGGTGACCTCAGTGGCTTCCTTGGTGGATTTTGGAAGTGCTGGTTTGAGCGCATCCACTAATATGACCCTGTATGCCGGTGGACAGGTCAACCATTCTATCAAGCAAGCAAAAAAAGACCTAGAAGCGGGAGAGATGAATGTGGAAGCAGCAAGGAATAACATTACCCTCAATATTGTCAATTTATTTGTGAATGTGGTCTTTGCCAAAGAACAATTGAACGTAGCCGAGGCACAACTGGAAGTAACCAGTAGGCAGCTGGAGCGGACACAGAAGTTGGTGGATGCAGGAGCCCTTCCGCTCTCAGATCAGCTGGATCTTGAAGCTCAAAATGCCACCAGCGCTATGGAGTTTACCAATGCCAAGAACAACTTGAGGCTGGCGAAATTGGATCTTTCCCAAGCGATGCAGCTTCCTTTTGAAGAGGAGTTTAACGTGGCGGTACCAGAACTGGAGGCTGAAAATTATATGATCAGTAATGATGATGTAGATGAGATTTTTTCGATTGCTGTCACTTTAATGCCAGAAATAAAAGCGGCTGAGTTAGGGATGGAAAGTGCCGAATATGGCGTGAAAGTCGCAAAAGGAGGGCTTTTGCCTACCCTTGGTCTGGGAGGTAGTATAGGGACCAACTATACCGATAATTTTGAGGATCCACAGACAGGAGAACCCCGTCCTTTTAAGGATCAGCTCAGCCTAAACTTAAACGAGGGGCTGGGGTTAAGCTTGAACATTCCCATTTTTAATAATGGCAGCAATAAGGCGGCTTTACAACGGGCAAGGGTACAAAAATATATGAGTGAGATATCCCACCAAGAAGCCCGTAACCAACTGAGACAGGATATAGAGACCGCTTATACCAATGCAGTGGCTTCCCGACAGTCCTATGAATCTTCCACGGTACGGGTTTCCTCATTGAAAGAGGCTTTCCGAATGGCCCAGAAGCGCTTTGAGGTAGGGGTGATCAATGCGGTGGACTTTCAGGTAGCACAAAACAATCTTTTTAATGCCCAAGCAGATTTATTACAAGCAAAATATGAATATATTTTTAGGGTAAAAGTATTGGACTTTTACCTAGGTAATCCCCTAACACTTTAATTTGAAGAACCATGGCTAAGAAGAAATCAAACAAGTTAATCTACATTTTAGGAGGTATAGTGGGGGTGTTAATACTGTTGATCATCATAGGTCGTGCAGCCGGATGGGTAGGTGGTGCTGCGGAGGTAGAAGCGGAAGTCACCAAAGCCGCCAAAAAGACGATTGTGGAGAAAGTCAGTGCCTCTGGGGTGATCGAGCCGGAAACGGAAGTGAAGTTGAGCCCGGATGTGGCGGGTGAAATTATAGAATTGAATATCAACGAGGGAGATTCCGTGAAGCAGAATGACCTCTTGGTGAAGATCAGGCCTGATAATTTTATGTCGGCCCTAGACAGGACACGCGCCAACTTGAACCAGCAAAAGGCCAATTTGGCTCAATCCCAAGCAGCCTTGAAGCGTTCTGAAGCACAGTTTGAGTGGTCCAAGTTACAGTATGAAAGGAATAAGTCCTTGTATGAATCCAAGGTGATTTCAGATAGTGAATTTGAGCAGGCTACTGCAGATTACGTTTCTGCAGAAAATGACCTTGAAGCTGCCCAGCAATCCGTAGAAGCGGCAGAATACGTGGTAAAAAGTTCACAGGCTTCTGTGGAGGAAGCCAATGAGAACCTAAGATTGACCAATGTGTTTGCACCTACTGACGGGGTCGTTTCGAAATTATTGGTAGAAAAAGGCGAGAGAGTAGTGGGGACACAACAAATGGCCGGTACCGAAATGCTACGCATAGCCGATCTCAGCGTGATGGAAGTGGTAGTCGATGTCAATGAAAATGATATTGTCAGGATATCCTTGGGAGACACGACGATCATTGAGGTAGATGCTTACTCACATATTGGAGAGAAATTTACCGGAGTCGTTACTTCCATTGCCAATTCCGCCAATGAAAAAGCCACGCAAGATGCGGTGACCGAGTTTGAGGTGGAAATCAGGATCCTTAATGAGTCCTATGAGAAATTGATCACCAAAGAGAACCGGTATCCATTCAGGCCGGGGATGACGGCAAGTGTAGAGATCATCACTGAAAAGAAAGAAGATGTGCTCTCGGTGCCTTTGGCCGCCGTAACTACCAGGGATCAAATCCGAGTGGATTCTACCAATGCAGAGAGCGATCTTCAGGAAATCATCTACATGACAAATGGTAACAAGGTAAAGATGACAAGGGTGAAAACGGGGATTTCGGATTTTGAAAATATTGAGGTCCTAGAAGGAATTCAAGAAGGAGAGGAATTGGTCTCTGGACCTTACTTCGTAGTGAGTAAACAGTTAAAAGATGGCGACTTGATCAAGAAGAACAATTGATCATTGTTATCTCCTTAGAAATAGAAAAAGCCTTGGGGATTGATTTCCAAGGCTTTTTCTATTTCTAAACTTAGTTGGAGTGTCCACAACAGGGATAATCATCGTTTGTCACGTTCGATGACGATCATACGTTTATAGTATAGAAAAAACGTAGTTTAGCTCAGAATGGCATGTTTGGAAACTGGCTAACTAAATAGCATTTCCTTCCAGTAGGGCCTTGGTCTCCACGACTAAATCAAATGGGCCATGTTGGAAGCTACTAAGGATTCCACGGAGATTTTTTTGTCTATCAGTCCAAGCTCTTTTAGGGTATCCATTGTTTTTTCGAGGGTGGCTTTTTCCATTTCAGGCTTAGTGGCCCAGGTGGTTTGTTTTAGCCATTCGAGGATATCGGTTTCTTGAAGGTGGTAGGTTTTGCTTAGCAATGCTGGTAATTGCGAAGAAGCTTTAAGTGTCTCGGATTGGGCATATAGTCTGGAGAGCAGCTCAGGAAGGATGGCTGAGTGATCCTGTAGAAGTTTTTCGTGAGCCACAATGACAAAGCAAGGCCAAGGAGTGGGGAATTCAGCGATTCTTCTGAAGTGGCCAGCATCGACCAATGGCTTAGTGGTGAATTTTTCCCAGAGGAAACCTTTTGGCTGTTGGTCGGCAAATGCTTCCAAGGCCCCGTCCATATTACCTACTACGTCAAACTGAAGAGTCTCGGGATTCCAGTCATTTTTCTTGGCCAGTAGATACGTCATCAGGTGCGAACCAGAACCATACCGGCTGATCAGGAAGGGGGCATTTTGGAGGTCATTGATGGTTTTTACGGGCGATTTAGCTGGCACATGGATTCCCCAATTGAGTGGGGACAAGACGTGATATCCGATGATTTTTCCAGGATTTCCTTCAATTTTGTCCTTGATAAAGCTCTCAGTCAAAATGATGGCGATGTCAGTCTCCTCTTCTTTGAGTGCCTTGTTCATGGCTCCTGATCCGTTGGATTCATCCTTCCATTCCAAGGTATAACCAGCTGCGGCCAAAGGCTGTTCTTCAATCAGCTTGAGCCAAGGGAAATTAAAGTGTTCGGGGACACCTGTTATCTTGATCGTTTTCATTGCCCAAAGATAAAAAAGCAATTTGTAAATAAAACCCAGATTCCAAGGCATCGAAAAAAAGTATTGCAAATCGCCTAGCTTATCTGATAACCACATAGATCCATTGGTCACAGTAGCGTAAGGTTCCGTGATCAATTTAGACTTTCAGGCCAACTGGCGGAACGTAAAGCGGGTGCTCCGTTGCTAACGCATAAAATTCTCTAACCTCACCCAAGCCAACTGCCATACATGGGCAGACAGCTGCGGTGGGTTATTTGTCCTCTAAACAAACTGATGTCCTTGCTCTTTCAGTATTTTCCGGGACGGGGGCTGTTGCTGTTTTTAATGTACAAACTGGGGTAAAGTGCCAGCGGAACAGATAATAGCAGTGCCTACACGAAAATTATTTCTTTTCAAAACACTAAAGGCGTTTGCCCTGGCGGGTGCTATAAATGAGCAGGGTTTAAAGAAAATCAGGTGTAGTCATTATGGATAAGGACTTCAATCACCTTAACTTGGAACAAGTGTCAGGCTAATTATATTAACGGTCTGTCGAAAGTGGGGGGCATTTTAACAAGCCCAAAAACCAATACAAAGCATGTAAATGATCGACATGATCAGGAGCTGAATTGCCAGCATAAGCTATGATGCTTAGGTTGCCTTTAGAGGCTTTTGCCAGTTGTTGCATACCAAGAGGTCCTTCTGCGAGAAGTGGCTGTAAGTCCAGGCCAAGTGCTTTGGTCAGGTAATCGGCACATTCGGTGGTACTGGCATAGGTGCCGGGGAAAACTTCACTATGGGTGAAGATAAACTGCGTTTTCCCTTCTAATGATGATTTGGCAAAGTGCATGAACGGTGACAGGTCGTTCCGGTCAATTTTACCACCATCGGCCAATGGAGTACCCTTGGGAATATATCCGGCGTGCATTCCATCCAAAAGGATAATGCCATTTATGGTGTGTTTATTTTCACTTCTTAGGATGCTTCTGATTGCTCCATAGCCAGCACTCCAGCCCGAAAGGTATATGGCTCGAATGGGTTTTTTAGAGGTTTTTGATGCGGTCTCGATGAGTTTATCTAAGGTTCTATCATCTGAAAAAGGACGTGCATACACAGATGAGCCGCTTCCCAGGTTTACTGTAATGGCCGCCCAGCCGGAATTTTGGCTGATGGCAAAATTGACCACATTTTGTGAGCCATGAAAATGAATGAGAAGGTTGATCGAGTCACTTTCTGTGTTTTCTGGACAAAAAAAATGTACTGTTTTTGGTAATAGATTGGGCCATTCCTCATGTATTCCGGTGATGGATACATCAGACACCCTATTGTGAGGCCTGATATTCTCTATCATTGGAGAAGGGTTTTGGGAAGCTATTTTAGGCTGTTGCCGTGCCGATACGTCGATATGGATAAAAGCCAAGAAGGAAAGCAGGAGCCCTTTTTTGATCATTTGCCAATATCCTCGTTCCATAAAGTAGGTTGGTCTTTGATAAACTGTGTCATGAGGTCAATGCACTGCTTGTCATCCATAACGATGACTTCTACACCACGGGAAGAGAGAAACGCTTCTTCACCTTTAAAGGTGACATTTTCTCCAATAATGACTTTAGGTATTCCATAAAGCAGGACCGCTCCGGTACACATGGAACAAGGAGAAAGGGTGGTGTAAAGCACGCTTTTTTTGTATACGTTGGCGGGCAATCTCCCTGCGTTTTCCAAGGCATCCATTTCACCATGAAGTATGGTACTGCCTTTTTGGACTCTTCTGTTGTGGCCACGGCCGATGATCTTATCCTCATGTACCAATACGGACCCAATGGGGATTCCTCCTTCCTGTAGCCCTTTCTTGGCTTCTTCGATTGCGGCTTGTAGGTGTTTGTCCATGCTTTTGTCGTTTCACTAAATTAGCAATAAATGCACGAATTGTCCTCAGTTTCTGACACTATTTGGAGAAACGTGAACTGCATAATTGATTAAACCCGAATGCTAAAACAACGAAAAAGAGTAACATCAAGTAGCTGACTTATTAGGTGACCACATTGGGTACATAAGGCACAATAAAGGAAATTCCTTAATCAATTTACCTTATACTTTTTAATGGGATCTTTGCACCAACTGATGGAACGTAGCAAGAGCCTTAAATCGGGTTAAAGCACCTATTACATCTCCATTTTAATCCCTTAACACGTATTAAATAACTGGAAAACCTCCCGTAATAAATTATTATCGTTAATTTTAGACAGTTAACAACGATGTCACCAAGTATTTTTAGGACTAATGGAATTTACACTTAGCGCATATTCACTATCGCTGCTGATATTTGCAGTCTTGATACTGCTGTTTGCTGTGTTCTTGTTTGCTCGGTTGAGCAAGGATGTCCGGTGGTTTGGGGCGATGATGGTGGCAGTGTCTATTTGGGCAGCCTCCGACGGTATCATGGTGGGGATGGATCAACTGGAAACCATGTTATTTGTCGTGAATTTTGAATACGTGGGTATTGCATTGGTTCCTGTCTTTTGGTTGTTGTTTGTACTGAAATTTGTGGGTAAAGAGGCATGGCTTAACCGAAAACAAATAGCCTGTCAGTTTATTTTTCCATTGCTCAGTATTATTATGGTATGGACCAACGGACTTCACCATCTTCATTACCAAAAAGCAGTGGTCAAAGAAATGGATGGCTTGTACGGGCTGCTTACGTCAAAAGGCCCTTGGTATATCATCCACACGAGCTATTTTTATTTGGCTATAGGATTTGGCGTGTATTTACTGGTGAAGAGACTGCTGAGTACCGAAGGGGTCTATAAAAAGCAAACTTTTATTATCCTATTAGGTACATTGGTGCCATGGATCGCCAATATTTTGGTGGTTTTTCAAGTAGGACCTTTTAATGGCATTGACCCTACGCCACATGCTTTTATGATCACCTGCATGATCGTGTTTTTCGGATTTTTTGAATTGGGGTTGTTTGATGTGAAGCCGATTGCAAGAAATTTAGTGGTGGATTCCATGAAAAATGGTATGCTAGTCATTGATGATGCCCTAAGAGTGGTGGATGTCAACCCTTGTTTTACCAAGTTGATCAATAAAAGTACGGGGGCTATTACAGGAAAGCATGTCGATGACCTTGGCTTTGACAAAAGTGAGTGGGGTGAATTGCTTCAAAGTCAAGATGAAATCATACGTGAAAAAGTCATCACTGTCAATGGGAGTCCAAGGTACTTCGAAATTAGTAGTAAGTTTTTAAAAGAGGGAAATAAGAGGTATCAGGGCAGGTTACTGCTGTTCAGGGATATCACTCAATATATCCAAGACCAGAGAGTGTTAGAGCACCAGGCCCGTGAACTGACTGAGCTGAATGCTACAAAAGACCGCCTGTTGTCCATTATCTCACATGATTTACGCAATCCATTGAATTCTCTAACGCAATTTTTGGATATGGTGGAGTCAGGTTGGATTACGGAAGAGGAATTTAAAGAAATGCTTCCGGCTTTTGCCAAAAACCTCAAGCATGTGTCTGGGTTTATGGAAAACTTGCTTGAGTGGGCCTATACCCAGATAAAGGGAGAAGCCATTAAAGTGGAGGCGATTGATATAGAAGGAGAGATCGAAGAAATTATTTCCCTCTACAAAGGGAACATAGATGAAAAATCGGTAAGAATTATCGTTTCCAATGAGTGCTCCAATCAGGCGTATGGGGACCTGAACATGATCAGGCTAGTACTACGCAACTTGATCAGCAATGCTATTAAGTTTTGTGATAGGGCAGATGAAATAAGGTTGGCCGTAATATCCCGGGGAGAATTTATAGAAGTGTCCGTAGAAGATACCGGAATAGGTATCGATCAACAGAATATAGAGAAGATTTTCTCCAGTACCCCCTTCACCACTATCGGTACCCATAATGAAAAGGGCACCGGACTAGGGCTTATGCTCAGCAAGGACTTTGTGGAGAAAAATGGTGGAAAGATTTGGGTAGAAAGCGAATTGGGCATAGGAACCAAGTTCTGTTTTACCATTCCCTCCGTCTTAAAGGAGCCTCAGATAGCATCATCCAAATCCCTTCCCTGAGCTGATGAGGAAAGGGGGATGTCGTCATTGTCGTCGACAAAATAGGTCAGTAAGGCACCTATGATCAGTAATAGGCCTGCAGTGAAAATGGCGTATATAGCCTCTCCCCCGTACAGGTTTTTGACAATATAGCCACCTATAAATCCATTTAGAATTTGTGGAGCAGTGATGAAGAAATTGAATATCCCCATATAAACTCCCATTTTCCTAGCGGGAATAGCACCTGCTAGGATGGCGTATGGCATCGCAAGGATGCTGGCCCAAGCGATTCCGACACCGATCATCGAGAAGTTCAGCATCCATTTCAGTCCTGGGTCTGTGATCCATAAAATGGAAATAAGCCCAATTCCCCCTGCGATCAGGCAAAGGGCATGCGTCATTTTTCGCCCTATTTTAGCGGCAATCACAGGCAATGCCATTGCAAAAATCGCAGAGACCAAGTTATAGACACCGAATATAACGCCTACATAATTTCCCGCTTCGTTAAATTCCAAGGAAGAGTGATCAGTACTGGGGAGTCCCCAGACATGTTGCGCCAGTGCAGGGGTGGTAAACACCCACATCGAAAACAGTGCAAACCAAGAAAAAAACTGTACCAACCCCAACTGTTTCATGGTTGTTGGCATTTTAATAAAATCCGAGAAAATACTCGATAAGCCATTATGGGAAGCATGTTCCTGGTCTTCGTCAGCATCCCATTTATCCTGTACTTCTGGAGGGTACTCAGTGGTACGGATTACGGTCCATAAAATAGAAACCACCAAGACAGTAGCTCCAATAAAAAATGCCCAGAGGACATTTTGGGGTACGATGCCCTCATTTGCCGTAGTGGCCACGCCAAACCATTCGGTAAGGGTGTAGGGCAGCCAAGAGCCGATCACGGCACCCAGACCAATGAGCAGGGTTTGGACTGCAAAGCCCAGGGTTCGCTGGTCAGTCGGCAGTTTATCGGCCACCAATGCCCTGAAGGGTTCCATGGCAATATTAAACGACGCATCCATGATCATCAGAAACCCAGCTCCCACCCAAAGTGCAGGCAAAAAAGCAACAAACAGAGAGGCATTGGGCAACAGCACCAGGCCGATGGCAGCGAGAATAGCTCCGGCCAGAAAGTACGGTCTTCTTCTGCCCAGCTTGGTCCATGTGTGATCACTGTAGTGACCAATGATGGGCTGGATGATCATGCCGGTGATAGGTGCCACCAACCAAAATAGGGACAAGTGCTCTACGTCTGCACCGAAGGTCTGGAGAATGCGACTGGCATTGGCATTTTGGAGCGCAAAGCCCATCTGGATGCCCAGAAAGCCAAAGCTCATGTTCCATATCTGCCAAAAACTTAATTTCTTCTTGTGTGTATCGGGTTGCATTTAGCAGTTATATAAGGTTTTAAGGTTGTAAAGTTTGAAGGTTAGTACCTGTCCTCAATAGGGATTAATTGTCCATCAACTCTTATGTCCCAAAAGTAAGGATTATTTCTTCAGCGTGATGGGGCAGGGTGACAGTCGGCAATCCTGCTATTTCATGATAGGGGAGACGGTTGTCCGGTAGGGGATCAAAATCGGAGATTTTATGAAGAAAGGCGATGTTTTCCCTAGTTAGCGGCAGTTTTTCCCCTGCAGAAGTTACTTCGTTGATTTCAAACCCATGAAAAATAACGCTGAGCTGCTTATAGCGGCTTGCGAAATCCCCCGTGGGCTTTGTTAACCGAAGGGTTTGTCGATCACTGTCCAAGAGAATTTCCCTTTTGTAAAAACCTCCCTTTTTGTAATCCAAGCTTCGTCCATCATCTTCATAGTGGAAATAGCTGGAAATTCCTTCCCCTTTGTACACATGAAGGCGTAAGATGCTATCGTGCTGTTCGGCAGTATGGGATACGGGGGACTGCAGTGGCACAATACTTCCTCCCTTGACGAATACGGGCAAATAATTGATAGGCGTGTCCACGTAAATTTCTTGGCCACCTAGATAGGATTGATCATGGAAGAAATAATACCAATTTCCCTCTGGAAGATACGCTTTGGTGATTTCTTTATGGGATTCCGCAGGAGCCACCAGCAGCGAATCGCAGAACAAATATTGGTTTTGAAAGCGGCCATCATAGATGTTTTCATCAAATGGATAATCAATGGTCAGGCTTTTGGCCAAGGGCAAACCATCTTGGCTGCTCTTGTGAAAGGCAGTATACAGCAGCGGGAGCATTTGGTAGCGAAGTTTGAGGTAGTTTTTGGAAATCTCCTCTACTTCTTCTCCAAAGGCCCAAGGTTCGGCGTCGTTGCTATTGATCATGGAATGGGCCCTGTACAGCGGTGAGAAGGCTGCGATGCTCATCCACCGTGCAAAGAGCGATTTGCTGGCTTCTCCACAAAACCCACCCACATCGTATCCTGCGAAGCTTACTCCGCTAATTCCGAGGCTGTTGACCAGTCGGATGCCTGCCATCATATGTTCCTCACTGGAGACATTGTCCCCTGTCCAAGCTGCTGCAAACCGTTGGATGCCAGAAAAACCAGCCCTCGTAAGGGTAAAAGGCCGCTCCTTTCCATTTTTGAAGGCGCCTTCCTGTGCGGCTCTGGCCATCTGCATACCATATACATTGCGGGCTTTTCGGTGGCTGACTTGCTCGCCTTCGTAATCAAAATTGATCAAGTTAGGCGTATGCTGGCCCCAAGATGCCGGTTCATTCATGTCTGTCCAGAATCCATCCACGCCAGCATCAGTGTAAAAGGCCATTTTTTCTGCCCACCACTGGCGGGTTTTGGCAGAGGTAAAATCAGGAAAGGCACACCAACCCGGCCACACTTGCCCTTCATAGGTTTCTCCATCCGGGTAGTTCAGGAATAGGCCTTTGTCCTTTCCCTCTTGATAAGGAAGATAGTCTTTTTCGACCTTGATGCCCGGATCCATGATGACCACCACGCGGAAGCCTTTTGCTTTCAAGGTCTGAATCATCGACTTGGGGTCCGGGAATTTTTCCCCATCGAAGGTAAATACCTTGTATTTTTCCATATGGTGGATGTCGAGGTAAATGACATCTGCCGGCATATCCCTGTCCCTGAAGTTATCGGCCAGGGCGAATACTTCGGATTCAGGATAATAGGAATAGCGGCATTGCTGAAAACCCAATGCCCAAAGCGGGGGCATGCTCATTTTTCCCGTAAGGGATGTGTAGCCACTGATAATCTCTGCCACGGTGTTTCCTTGGAGGAAATAGTAATCCATATCACCATCTTCCGCGGAGAAATAGGAAAAGCGGCGGTTGGAAGCGCCAAAGTTAAAGGTGGTTTTATGGGTGTTGTCAAAGAAAATCCCATAGGCACGCTCGCCGTGAATGCCGATATAGAACGGGATGGACATGTATAGCGGGTCGTCATTCACGCCATAGGCAAAATAATCCGTGTTCCAGTTGGTAAAGGCTTGCCCAGCACGGTCGATGCCCCCCGTTTTTTCTCCCAGCCCAATGAATTTTTCGTCGGGCTGGAGTTTTTTATAATTGGTGACTTCCGTGCCCAGCCAAGATACCCCAAATGCTGGATCGTCCTGATTGAGGAGGTTCCCCTGTTGATCATAAAAGCTCAGTGCCCATTCGTTTTTGGTAAGAACGATTTTAAGTTCGGTAGTTTCCAACGTTAATGCCTCAGGTGTCTCCGAGACGTTCACTGAGATTCCTTTGGGGGATTGTACCACACTGTAAGGGTTGGAGGAAAACTGCTCGTAACGACTAAGTTGGATGCGGACAGTGGTGTCTGTAAATAGGCTGATTTTAAAGTACGAAGCTTCCGTTCTGCCGGTTATTCCATGGGTTGTTGGCTCCCAAGACAGTACTTTTCCGGCAGACTGGTTTTGGGCACGAGTTACTGAAGTGGCTACAGTAGTCATTTAGGTTACTTTAGTAAGTTGTAAAATGCAATTGTTCACAGCTTCCGAGGTAGGATTTGGAAGACAAGTATCACCTGATTCATGGGGTTCGCTGGTGACGGCAGCTTGCAGAATGACAGGTACTATGCTGCTAATTTAGAAAGGATTCTGGAAGGAAAAAATTAAGTTTTTGTTGTGCAATGAGATATTTGGGGCGTTTTGGACATGAAAACCATCCTTATTGACCTATTCAATCGTGTGCATAAAAAAAATAAAATCAGCCTAAAAAAAACGGATGGCACGCAGATGACGCAGATTGCTTAGGATTCGCACAGATAAATATCGGCGGTTGTCAGCTATATCCGCGTCATCAGTGTTTTGTTTATGGCACGTAGGTGACGCTGATTATTTAGGATTCCCACAAATAAGAATCAGTGATCATCCGCTATATCTGCGTCATCAGCGTGCTATCCTTTCCTTAAGGAGGATTTTCGAATGACCAAACCTGTTTCGAGCATCTCTGTGCGTGCTGTAAATGCTTCCTCATGTTCGGAGTCGATCATTTCCAGCAGTAATTGAGCTGCTTTTTCGCCCATTTTGAAGCCAGGCTGTGAGACCGAAGAGAGGGGAGGGGCTATCATTGAAGAAAACTGCCAGTCGCTAAAGCCTACAGCGCCAAACTCTTCAGGAAGTTTTAATCCAATAGCTTTGGCGGCTTGCATGGCTCCGGCTGCGGCGATGTCATTTGAGGCAAATACCGCATCCGGCCGGTCTGAGGGATGGGATAATAATGCTCGGCAAATAGTCTCACTCTCTTCCGGAGTGCCTTTGGGGCATGGGATGATCCAATCTTCGCGAATAGGAATGCCTGCTTCCTGCAGTGCTTTGAGATATCCTTCTTTTCGGTCGATGCTGATTTTTAGGTTTTCCGGGCCAGCCAAATGAATGATTTTGGTATAGCCTTGTTCGATGAGGTGTTTGACGGCTTTATAAGCACCAGTGTGATCATCCACGGTGACATTGACCGTGTCTGGTAGGTTTGGAAGGCGGTCAAAAAACACAATGGGGTAATGATAATCCATCAGTTTTTTGAAATGGTCAAAATCGGATGTCTCCTTGGAGAAGCTCACCAAAAGCCCGTCTATTTGGTTACTGATGATCGTGTCCACTGCTGCGATCTCTCTGGTTACATTTTCATTGGTCTGTAGGAGGATGACATTATAGCCGTTTGCGTAGGCTACTTCTTCTATTCCACTGATGACGGTGCTAAAAAAGAAGTGGACCACCTCAGGAATAATCACACCGATGGTGGAGGACTTGCTCTTTCTGAGGCTCAAAGCCACGGCGTTGGGGCGGTAATTAAGTTTTTTCGCTAGTGCCTTTACCTTTTCCTTTGTTTCCTTGCTGATGCCCGGGTAGTCTTTCAGGGCTCGTGAGACGGTGGAAGAGGAAATGTTCAGGGCTTTTGCTATATCCTTGATCGTGGCTTGTCCTAGTTTCATGATTAATTTAGACTTTTCTAAGATTCTAATATACTGTTTTACCGGTAAAATAAAATGGTGTACCCAATCAATCAACAGTCAATAATGTACGAATATGGATGAAATTGAATTTTTGGAAGATAAATTTTTATCCCCTATGAAAACGTTTGCGGCGACGTTTGCATAAAAATTACCTGATTTTTTTTGATTCAAAAACTTGCCTGTGCGGCTTCTATTCCCTAATATTTCATCACAATCTCGGGAATAACACAATGATCCAGCTTATCGGGTTTTTTGATGAGTTTCAAGGTTAAAGAGTTAAATAGTATTATTTAAATATTTTATTTACTCTTAAAAATTAACAATTAATCCAAAAACAAACCATTATGCGAAAGATCTCTACCGTCTTAAAAGTAGCGGTAATGTGTCTGGCACTATTAAGCGGACACTTAATTTATGCGCAAGCTCAGACAGTGAAAGGAACTGTGACAGATACAGATTCCGGCGAGCCTTTGCCCTTCGTGAATGTTCTGCTGAAGGGTACCACAAAAGGTACCACGACAGATATTGATGGCAATTACTCTATTGATATCAATTCTCCAGAAGATGTATTGGTTTTTTCCTTTATAGGTTTTGAGGCCAAGGAAATGACCGTAGGCAATCAATCAACAATCAATGTGCAGTTGCAGGGGAATACCAAGCAGCTGGACGAAGTAGTGGTGGTCGGTTATGGCACCCAGAGAAAAGCTGATTTGACGGGATCAGTGGGCTCTGTGGATCGTGACGATTTCAATGTCGGCCAAGTAACCAACCCTGAACAGTTGATCACCGGTAAGGTGGCAGGTGTTCAGATCACGCCAAATGGCGGTGCTCCTGGGTCTGGAGGTAGGATCCGGATCCGGGGTGGCGCCTCCCTTAATGCTTCTAATGATCCATTGATCGTTATTGATGGTGTGCCGCTGGATAACTCCAAGACCTCCGGCACGGCCAATCCCCTCAATTTTCTGAACCCTAACGATATCGAAACCTTTGATATTCTGAAGGATGCCTCGGCCACCGCAATTTATGGCTCAAGGGCTTCCAATGGCGTGGTGTTGATCACGACACGGAAGGGTAAGGAAGGGCAGCCGCTACGGGTAAATGTGAATTCGATGGTGTCTGTTTCCCAAGTGACCAATACTGTGGATATGCTAGATGCAGATCAATTTAGAGCAGTGGTGGCCGAGCAGGCTTCGCCGTCCCAAGCAGCCTTGGTAGGAGAGGATGCAACGGATTGGCAGGAGGAAATTTATAAAAATGCGGTGAGTTTCGATAATAACGTTTCCATCTCAGGAGCTTATAAATCTCTGCCTTACCGTGTCTCTGTCGGTTACCTGGATCAGGACGGTATCCTCAAGACCGGAAACCTGAAAAGGACCTCTGCCAGCGTCAGCTTAAACCCCAACTTCTTTGACGATAAGCTCCATGTCAATTTTAATGTCAAGGGAGTGATTACCAAAAGCCGCTTCGCCAATCAAGACGCGATCGGAGCAGCGGCAGCTTATGACCCTACCCATCCGGTGCACGATCCCAATGGAGTAGGAGGATATTGGGAATGGCTCAATGAAGATGGAGCTCCTCAGACCCTTGCCCCCAATAACCCTGTGGGCTTATTGATGTCAAAGAACGATCGTGGTACAGTAAAACGAAGCATCGGCAATTTACAGTTGGATTATGAACTTCCTTTTCTCGAAGGACTTAAGGCCAACCTGAACTTGGGCTATGATGTGAGTGCGAGTGAGGGACGTACGATCATTGATGCCAATTCCGCTTCTGGATATTTTGAAGGCGGTAGCATAGCCCCTTACGAGCAAAGCAAGCGTAATTTGCTCGCCGACTTTTATTTGAACTATATCAAGGATTTCGGCGCTAGCCGACTGAATTTTCTGGTCGGGTACTCCGCTCAGGACTTCTTGATCAAAAACCCCACCTTTGCCAGGTTAAATGCAGAAGGGGATACCTTGGCTCCTGCTGGTGTGGTAAGCCGTCCACAGTACCGTCTGATCTCGTACTTTGCCCGTGCCAATTATACCATTAACGATAAATACCTCTTTACCGCCACGGTAAGGGCTGATGGTTCTTCACGGTTCAGTCCGGATAACAGATGGGGCGTTTTCCCGTCCCTGGCCGCTGCTTGGCGGATCAGCGAAGAGGATATGCTGAAAGCCAATACCACCCTTACTGATTTGAAATTGCGTCTTGGTTATGGTGTGACGGGGCAGCAGGATATCGGATCTTATTTTCCTTACCTTCCCCGTTATGTCCAGAGTGACGATGCCACCCGGTACAGTTTTGGGGATACCTATTACACCACCTTACGGCCAGAGGGCTATGATGAAAACATCAAGTGGGAAGAAACGACTACCTATAATATTGGCTTGGACTATGAGTTCTTGGATGGTAAACTCTACGGTACCTTGGACTACTACTTCAAGAAGACAGACGATTTGTTGGCGGTGATTCCTGTTCCCGCAGGTACTAACCTGACCAACCAGCTGTTTACCAATGTAGGGAGCATCGAAAACCAAGGGCTGGAAGTAGCCTTGACGTATAATGTGATCAAAACCACTGATTTCAATTGGGATATCGGAGGAAACTATACCCATAACAAAAGCACCATCACTAGCCTCAGCAATGTGGAGGAGGATGCTGTCGGGATCTTGGTGGGAGGTATCAATGGCGGTACCGGTAACACCATCCAAGTGCACACGGTAGGTTATCAGCCCAATTCCTTCTATGTCTATGAGCAAGTGTATGATGAGAATGGCGCACCGTTGGAAGGGGTCTATGTGGACCAGAATGGTGACGGGATGATCAACGAACAAGACCTTGTGAGGAATGGGTTTCCTGATGCACGCCATTACTTTGGCTTTAACAGCTCCATGAGGTATAAGAACTGGAATTTTGGCTTTGTGCTGCGCGGCAATGCAGGCAATAAGGTTTACAATAATGTGGCGTCTTCCAATGCTGCCTACCAAGGCCTTCGTTTCCCCGGTTATATGAACAATCTGCCAGCTGATGTGCTCAATACGAACTTTCAGAACTATCAGTTACGGTCAGATTACTACATTCAGGATGCTTCTTTCCTAAGAATGGAAAACATCTCACTGGGCTATGATTTCGGAAACCTTTTTGATTCGAATATCAATCTGAGGGCAAGTGCCACAGTTCAGAATGTTTTTGTGATCACCGATTATAACGGGGTGAGCCCCGAAATCGCCCCAGGCGTAGACGATGCCACAGGAGGGGGGATTGACAATAACTTCTATCCTCTGCCACGCATATTTTCTTTCGGTGTAAACTTCGGATTTTAACCTTAAACCCTGAACAGCAATGAAATTAAATTGGATATATAAAATGACCATGATGCTGGGACTCTTCAGTGCGGCATCATGTACAGACCTGGATTTAGCACCTTATAATGAGGTGACCTCCATCCAAGTGTACGAGGATTTTGATAACTACAAGGCGGTCTTGGCAAAGCTATATGCAGGGCTGGCCGTCAGTGGACAGCAGGGGCCGTCCGGTAAACCTGATATCAGCGGGCTGGACGAAGGTGCGTCGACGTACATTAGGGCGTATTGGAAGCTTCAGGAATTGCCGACAGATGAGGCAATCATCGCTTGGAATGACCAAGGATTGCCCCAGCTGAATACCAGTGAGTGGACTTCGGAAAATAACTTTATTGCGGCCATGTACTATCGGATTTTCTACCAGATATCCTTGGCGAATGAGTTTATAAGAGAGACAAGTGATGAGAAAATGGCTTCTAGGGGGATCTCCGAAGCAGATCAGGAAACAGGTAGGATTTACCGTGCAGAGGCCAAGTTTTTACGTGCGCTGAGTTATTTCCATGCATTGGATATGTATGGCAATGTGCCTTTTGTGACAGAGTCAGATGCAGTAGGGGCCTTTTTTCCTGAGCAAACCAACAGGGGAGATTTGTTCGCATATATCGAAAGTGAACTGATGGAGATTTTACCAACTTTGGTAGATGCCAGGCAGAATGAATATGCCCGCGCAGACAAAGCTGCCGCCTGGATGTTGCTTTCCAAATTGTACCTGAATGCGGAAGTGTATATTGGTGAAGGCCATTTTGATGAAGCCTTGACCTATTTGAATGAAATCATCGATAGTGGTTATTCCCTTGAACAGGATTATAATCAGTTGTTTTTGGCAGATAATCACTTGTGCCGGGATGAGTTGATCTTTTCGGTAGCATTTGATGGCGTGAATACCACCACATTTGGCGGAACTACCTTCTTGGTGAATGCTGCTGTAGGGGGAACGATGGATAGAGAGGAGTTTGGTATCCCTGGTGGATGGCAAGGGCTGAGAACCCGCCCTGAGATCGTAGCACTCTACCCAGTTACAGACGGGTCTACTGATGCAAGAGCCTCGTTCCATACGGATGAGCAAAGTCTGGATATAGAGGATGTTGCCATTTTCCAGAATGGCTATGCGGTGAAGAAGTATAAAAATGTCACCAGAGACGGACAGCGAGGCTCCAGCCCAGGTACCGATATCGTGGATACTGATTTTCCAATGTTCCGTCTGGGGGATGTTTACCTGATGTATGCCGAGGCGGTACTACGGGGAGGTAGTGGAGGCAGTCAGGCACAAGCCTTGGCCTATATCAATATGCTTAGAGAAAGGGCCTATGGGGATGCTTCTGGAAATATCACAGCAGGTGATCTGACCTTGGATTTTATTTTGGACGAACGTGCAAGGGAACTGAAGTGGGAAGCACACCGCAGAACCGACCTGATCAGGTATGACAGGTTTACTGGCGATGATTATACGTGGCAGTGGAAAGGTGGGGTTTTTGAAGGGTCGTCAGTGGAGAGCTTCAGGAAGCTTTATCCTTTGCCAGTGGCCGACCTGACAGCCAATCCCCAACTCAAGCAAAATGATGGTTATTAATCCCAAAAGCCTTTAAAGATGAAGAGATTAACGAAATATATATTGGGCGCATTGCCGCTGATTTTGGCAGCGTCTTGTTCGGAAGATTTGGACCCAGTGATCAATAGTGACCCTACCGCGCCAGTTTTAATGAGTCCTGCATCCGGTTCTTCGCTTGTGCTAATGGCCGAAGAAGCGGAAAAGGAGCTGGTTGTTGTTTATGAAAAGGCGGATTATGGCTTCTCAGCAGCAGCCACTTATACTGCGCAATTGGATTTGCAGGGCAATGAATTTGCAGCACCATTGGAGGTGGCCACATCCACATCGTCTGAGATGCTGGTGACCTATGCGGCGTTTAATCAGAAACTATTGGCCAAAGGACTCGTGCCAGGTGAAGAATCTGCCATAGTGCTTCGAATAAAATCAACCATTAACAGTGCGGTAGCAGACGAGTTTTCGGAGGTGATCGATATGCTCGTGACACCTTATGAGGTGGCTTTGGAGTACCCTAGGCTTTACCTTCCGGGGGGATACCAAGGCTGGGATCCCGCTAACGAAAATACGGTCATTTATTCTGTGGAATCCGATAATGTGTATGAAGGCTTTATCCATGTATTGGGAGATTCTGGAGAATTCAAAGTCAATGAAGGCCCCAATTGGGATGTGAACTATGGCGATGATGGTGGCGATGGTACGTTGGAGGAAAATGGTGAAAATATCATTGCCGATGGGGTGGGCACATTTAAGCTGACCGTGGATCTGACTGCCAAAACCTATACACTCGGGGAGCCCTTGTATTGGGGGATTATTGGTGATGCTACCCCTAGTGGCTGGGATGCGTCCACACCAATGGCGTTTGATGCCGACGAAAACCTGCTTACCGTTACGGCCGACTTGGGCACTGGAGTGATGAAGTTTCGCGCAAATGATGCTTGGGATCATAATTACGGCGATGATGACCTGGACGGCGTTTTGGAGCCTGGTGGTGCTGATATCCCTGTCGAGGAAGCGGGAAATTATACCATAACCCTTGATTTTAAGGTTCCCGGTGAAGTGTCCTATACGCTTGTGAAGAATTAAGTGCGATCTGAGATGTGAGACTTGAGATATGAGACAAATGGCAATTTGCGATCCCCAGAGTGGGGGAGTTACCATGGCTGTTTCCGTGAAGGTTCACCGAGAGCCTTTTGATAAGTTTCAGTCATATGTAAAAATGAAAACAAACAACTGATCCGGTCAAAACTAGTCGAGAATGTACACCTAAGTGGATCCGACTTCCGGTAATAGTTAGCTAAATGCTTTGGAATATTGAATTCGGGGAAAAGACAGTGTCTTTCGCGGAATTAGGTATGGTTTGAAAGGAGAAATTGCCAAAATGATAACATTTAGTCTTTCAATTAAAGGATATTAGACTAGGTCTTTATATCTTTGAGCTTACTGACAATGATCAGTAGCGTGAAAGCATTTTATCAAAAAGTAATCAAACCATTAAACCATTCAATTATGAAATTCAAACCAGGAATAAAGTTCGGTGAAGAATTGAAAGACCTATTGGAGTATGCCAAGGAGAGTGAATTTGCTTTACCGGCTGTCAATGTGATCAACACCAGTACTGCCAATGCAGTGTTGGAGACAGCCAAGAAAGTAAATTCTCCTGTAATCGTGCAGTTTTCCAATGGTGGCGCTCAGTTCTACGCTGGAAAAGGGCTGGCGAATGATAAACAACAAGCTTCTATTGCTGGAGCGGTGTCTGGTGCTATGCACGTACATAAAATGGCTGAAGCTTATGGTGTGCCTGTGATCCTTCATACGGACCACGCTGCCAAAAAGCTGATCCCATGGGTGGACGGTATGCTGGAAGCTGGTAAGGAGCATTATGCTGCCTTCAAGAAGCCACTTTTCAGTTCTCATATGTTGGATCTTTCTGAAGAGTCTATCGAAGAGAACATCGAAACATCGGTGAAATACCTTGCTGAATTCAAGAAGCTGGAAATGGCCCTTGAAATCGAACTAGGAGTGACTGGTGGTGAAGAAGACGGTGTGGACAATACCGACATCGATAGCTCCAAGCTGTATACGCAGCCAGAAGAAGTGGCTTATGCTTATGAGAAACTGAAAGAGCAGAGTGAGCTGTTTACCATTGCAGCGGCATTTGGTAACGTGCACGGTGTGTACAAGCCAGGAAATGTAAGCTTGCAGCCAAAAATCTTGAAAAACTCCCAAGATTATATCTGTGAGAAATTCGGGCTATCCGGTAAGCCAGTAAGCTTTGTTTTCCATGGCGGTTCTGGATCTTCTGTGGAAGAGATCAGAGAGGCTACTGGATATGGCTCTATCAAAATGAACATCGATACCGATATGCAATGGGCATTCTGGGAAGGTGTTTTGAAATACTACAAGGAGAAAGAAGGTTACCTTCAAACTCAGCTTGGAAACCCTGAGGGCGCTGATAAGCCTAATAAGAAAAACTACGACCCAAGAGTATGGCTAAGAAAAGGCGAAGAAAACTTCGTAAAACGTCTTGAAGTAGCTTTTGACATGCTCAATGCGGTGAACAGAAACTAAATTCCATCGGCCGTTTGCCATTGATGGTTAACGGTAATGGCTTCTTAGGCCGTCTCAGGAGTTGATTTTAACGATATTTTCCAAGGTGTTTCTTCATGAAACTGCCAAGGCTAAGTAGTTAAAAAACTTCTGAGGCGGTTTTTTTATGCCCAAAATTTAGATCAATAGGGTGTTTGCTCAGCTGGTTTAACCCGGATTATGCGTTAGGAATCGTAGTGAGAGCTGAAATTGCAAGAAAATCAGTTAGTTTGGAGGCATTAGCGTAGCACCGCTACGGTTATGCCGAAAACTAAAGTGAAACGGCTGATTTTGAAGCAGTTTAAGGTCGCAATAGATAGGCTAATGCATATTCCGGGTTGAATGTGTCGATGTGGAGGCTGTTGTAGGGGAATTGCCCGCTGGGATGCCAAAGCTACCTGTCCCTTCTTGTAGTGTCTTTTAAAAAGAAAATAACTTAATAACACAATTTGATTATACGCTTTCTTGCCAGTGGATTTTATGTCTCACCGAACGCACAGAATACCCAGAATGACATAAGGCTTTTCTGAGATTTCAGTGGTTTCTGAGAGAACCAACTACTATGATTACTGGTGCCATTGCGGATAATCATGATAACACAATAACCTATTTGAAAAGATGCAAAACCTATTGAAATTGTTTACCTATTGTGGGCTAATTGGAATGGCCTTTGGCTGTAACCAAGTCACCGACGAAGAAATGGAAGTAAAAAACTATTGGCCAGAAGCTGGCGTGACGTACGAGATTTTTATCCAGTCGTTTTATGATACCGATGGAGATGGGATTGGTGATCTCAATGGCGTCACCACGAAGCTGGATTATGTCCATGAACTTGGTGCCAATGCCATTTGGTTTATGCCGCTGATGCCATCCCCTTCCTATCATAAATATGATGTGACCGATTATAAAGGAATCCATCCTGACTATGGTACCATGGAGGATTTCAAGAAGATGCTCGGTGAGGCGCATAAGCGGGATATCAAAGTGGTGATCGATATGATCATTAACCACACCAGTGACGAACATCCCTGGTTTATAGAAGCGAAGAAGGGCAGGGATAATCCATACAGGGACTACTATGTCTGGGCAAAATACGACACCATCCAAGATTATCTGGACAAAAAAGTGGTGACGCTGGACAGCGATAATATCCGCCAGTGGCATGATCCGGGGCAGGGAGAAGATTATTATTATGGTTTTTTTACCGGAGATATGCCCGATCTCAATTTCGATAATCCCAAGGTGAGGGAAGAGATTTATGAGATTGGCCGTTATTGGCTGGAAGAAGTAGGAGTAGATGGGTTCCGCTTAGATGCAGCCAAGCATATTTATCCTGATGACAGGGCAGCTGACAATCATGCTTTTTGGGAGGAATTCAGGGCTGAAATGGAGAAAATCAAACCTGACGTGTACTTGGTAGGAGAGGTTTACGACATGAAGGAGGTCGTCGCACCTTACCTCACGGGATTGAGGGCCTTGTTCAATTTTGATTTTCACTATACCCTTTTGGAGGCTTATAAGAAACAGGATGGGATGCTCTTGGCCAAAAAGCAACATGATATCCTGACATTCTATAATGGAATTACCGATGATTTTATCGACGCCACAATCTCTTCCAATCACGACCAGCCCCGCCTGCTCAATGAATTGGGCAAGAGTAAGGCTAAACTCAAGCAGGCAATAGCGATACTGATGACCATGCCTGGAGCACCATATATATATTATGGTGAAGAAATCGGCATGTTGGGCAAAAAACCAGATCCGAATATCCGTGAACCATTCCTGTGGGATGTGGCCAATAAAGATGCTGGGCGAGCAACATGGATAACGCCTAAATTTTCGACTGATAGTACGGTGACCCCTCTGGCTGTCCAGCGAAAAGATGCTGATAGTTATTTTAACCATTATAAAGAGGTGATCCAGTTGAGAAGTTCATATCCGGCATTGGCGATAGGAAGTCTGGAACTGCCAAAGGCAACCTATCCGAAGGCAGTAATGGCTTATCGTAGAAAAGCGGAGGGGCAGGAATTGTTCGTTTTCCATAACCTGGGTAGTAAACAGGTGGAAGTTTCGATGCCAGAGGGTTTTGGTCAGAAAGTGTATGCGTTGAAAGGTGTGAAGATAAAAGGAACGAAAATAGCGCTCCCTGCATACTCAAGTATTGTGTTGGGAAAATGAATGTTTCTAAAAGCAGGCTTCGGCCTGCTTTTTAAAGTTCCTCTATACTATATAGGTGATTTGACTGAAATTGAATTTTTCAATATACAAATCTTCCAATTTTTCAATTCTACAGCCAGCAGCTTTGGCACTGTCCATTAGGGCAATGCCATGATTGCATTTTAAATTTTAACGAGTAAATTTGTTACTCGCATATCACTGCTTTTATTGATTCATTTGAGAAATTTTCATGCTAGATATATTGATTACATCCAAGACCAGGGTAAAACTGCTGATCAAATTTTTTGCCCACGAAGCCAATAAAGGGTATTTGCGTGGATTGGCGGAGGAGTTTAACGAATCTACCAATTCCGTAAGGGTAGAGTTGAACAGATTATCCGAGGCAGGGATTTTGGTTTCTGAGCATGAGGGGAACACCAAGTCGTATTCTGCCAATAAAAAGCACCCGCTATTTCAAGAAATGAAAAATCTCGTGGCCAAATACCTTGGGCTGGACCGGCTGGTAGAAGTGGTGATAGATAAGCTGGGAAATGTAGAGAAAGCGATCGTTGTGGGCGATTACGCTAAGGGCATTGACAGTGGGGTAATCGAACTGGTATTGGTGGGAAGGGAGATCAATAAGGAATATCTCGCGTTTCTCATCGAAAAGGCGGAGGCGAAAATTAGCAGAAAAGTAAAGGTGGTGATTTATGAAAACGAGCCGGAAGGAATAAATGGGATGCTACTGCTGGAGCTATAGTGAGTCAAAATTGTAAGTAGTTGGATTTTTATGCTTTAGATCCTTTGAGGGTAAGTTTTGTAATTATTGTTTAAAGTGGTTGTTTTTTTAACCAGTTTTTTAATTGATTTTTAAAAATTTAATAAATACAGTTTTAATTTAAACCTAATTTTTATACTTTAACGTAAAGTTGATCAATAATGGTTGTTTTTATTCATTGTTATTGATTCGTCTTCACCCATAGATCGGTATAAGGCCGTAAGAAAATAGTGTCAAACTAATCCCCCTACCACCCATGAAAGAAATCGAAACGAGATTACTGGAACAGATCAGAAAAGGGAATGAAATGGCCTTTGTGGAGGTTTATGACAAATATTGGAAGCAGTTGTTCAATAGTGGTTATAAACGGCTCCAGAAGAAAGAAATTGTGGAGGGACTGGTGCAAGAGGTGTTTGTGGAGATGTGGCAAAAACGCGAGGTGCTGATGGTTCACACTTCCCTAGGTGCATATCTGTTCACAGCCCTCAAGTATAAAGTCATCAACCAAATGAAGTCCCAAATGGTCAAGGAGAAGTATGTGGCCTTTGTGACGTCAAGAAAATCCAATTTTGGAAGTGAAGTTGAAGAGAAGATTTTTTATAAAGAACTGGATGACGCTTATAAGCAGGAGATCTCCAATTTGCCGACTCAGGCAAAGCGGGTGTACGAACTTAAAAATTCAGATGGAATGAGCTATGTAGAAATATCCCAGGAAATGGGTATTTCTGTAAGTACTGTAGAAAAACACATGATCAAGGCGCTTAAAATTTTAAGGGAAAACCTGAGGGGGTTCAGTCTCAGGTAGGTTTCAGATGGAGGGGCAAAAAGAGGTAGCTGGGAAGGTTTATTGAGAAAACCTTAGAGATGTTCTGTGTTTTTTGTCTGTATTAAAAGATAATCGAATATTTTTTAGCTTTTTTATATTTAAAGATGGAGGTTAGGTAGTAGGAAGTTGACTTAAATATAGAAAAGCATTAAAAATGAACCGAGAGGAGATCAATAAACTACTGGATAAGTTTTTGTCGGGAGAAATTAGCCCTGAAGAGCAAGAGGACTTGGACCGATGGTTTGAGGACTTTGATGATCAGGAGGGTGCTACCGATGGGATGAGGAAAGAAGAGGAGTGGGAATTGAAGAGTAGGATGTTGGGAAAGATCAAAGAGGAGACTTTCGGAAGAAGGTCAGTAAAAGAAGAAAAAGCGAGAGGAGGCTTGTCCAAAGTGCTGGTGATGGCAGCTACTCTTGTACTGATCTTAGTAGTGGGTTTTGTGTTCTACCGACAGCATGCCAAGCCGGTGATTTATCGAACAGACCTTGGAGAGGTGTTGATCCTTAAGTTGCCAGACAGCACGGAGGTCACCTTAAACGGCAACTCCCAACTGAGCTATGAAAAGGGATGGTTTGGTGGATTTGGTAGGAAAGTGAACTTGAAAGGAGAGGCTTTTTTTGATGTAGTCCATACGATTGATGATCGTCGGTTTACGATCAATGAAGGTCTAGGGATGGGGATAGAGGTGTTTGGTACAGCCTTTAACTATAGTGTAAGGGAAGGAGTCAATGCCGTTGCCCTACAGTCGGGGAGTGTGAAGGTCACCTTGCCAAAAGAAGTAGAAGAAAAGCGGAATTATCACTTCCTAAAGCCTGGAGAGTTGGCCGTATATGATCACCGAAACAAGGAGGTGGAGATCAATACGCCTACAAATCTGGAAAGTTATTACGCATGGAAAGAAGGTAAGTTGATATTGGATTACTCAACATTGCCCGAAATCATCCAAAAGATAAAAGGTACCTATGGCTTAAGGGTCTCAATGGATACCGCTAGCTGGAGAGCGCATAAAGTGTCCGGAACTTTACCGCTTACCAGGGATCCGGCTATCCTCATCAAAAACCTGGAGCAGCTATTTGATGTGGAGATAGCCATAACAACTAAAGAGTAAGTGCACTTCAAGTGGCCTAGTAGATAGGTCGAAAATTAGAATACTTAAGGGAATGTCCCGATTGATCGGGGAGGATGGAAAGTTATGCAAAAACTTACCCTGGAAGGATATTGCCTTATTTAAAAATAACGAATACACGTGTGTGGGGTTTGGTAAGGCTTGTTTAGCAAAAATTGTCACTAGCAATTTTATGCCCAAAATAGCGAAAGTTTAACCACTTTAACCATTAACCAAATACCTATGCTAAACACCTTTACAAAGCGCCTAGTCGTGCTTTTGGTTGCCTGTATGGCCGTAGAAGAGACCAAAGCACAGCTGTTGGCTGAGTTTGCACAGGTTCCTGATCGATACTCGATCTCCAGAGAACCTTCACTGCCAGAAGTCCTGCGAAAGCTGGAAACCATCTACAAGGTTTCTATCGCTTATCCCTCAGACCTAGCCGACCAGAAATGGTCAACGGAATTCGCCCCGAATCGTGACCTTACCATTGACGAAAACCTTTCGAAGTTACTTAAAGATTCAGGGTTGAACTATCGTCAAGGTGTGGGGAGTTTTTACGTCGTCGTGAAAGAAGAGAACGTACCCAAGCCAAAGGAAACACTGTCTGCCACCGTAGCCCAAAAGGATGAAGCCTTGTTGGAAGAAATTACGGGCGTGGTAGTGGATGAGGAAGGCCTTCCTATCCCTGGAGCCAGTGTGCTTGTGAAAGGTACTATGGTGGGGAGTGTAACAGACCTTGACGGTAAATTCTCACTTGAAGTAGATGCACCTGATGAAGCGATTCTGGTGGTGTCATTTATAGGGTTTGAGAGCAAGGAGGTGACGATAGGCTCTGAGAGCAGTATGACCATCGTGATGAGCTCCAGTACCATGGCGCTTAATGAAGTAGTTGTAACGGCCTTTGGGCTCGAACGTGATAAGAAAGCTCTTGGCTATGCAGTGCAAAGTGTTAAGGGCAATGAGATCACTGAAGCGCAAAACCCCAATGTGGTCAATAGCTTATCAGGAAGGGTCGCTGGTGTTCAGATCAACAGTAACTCCATGCCGGGAAGTGGATCCCAGGTGATTATCCGGGGTTCATCCTCAGTGGCAGGGAATAACCAGCCGCTCGTGGTGGTGGATGGGGTTCCGTTGGACCAGACTTCTTCCCGTACTTATGGCAATGGCCTTTCAGAAATCAACCCAGATAATATCAAGGAGATGAACGTGCTCAAAGGAGCCACCGCTGCAGCCCTCTATGGATCGAGGGCTGCAAACGGTGTGATCATGGTTACTACCAAAGATGGTAGTGGGACCAAGGGCATCGGTGTTTCGATCAACTCAAACATGACATTTGACAACCCATTGGTCAAGCCTGATTTCCAGAATACCTATGGAGGTGGTTCAGGTTACAGGACTTACTATGTGGATGGACGAAATGGCTTCGATGAGCAAGGTGTCAGGGGTACTGCGGGAGTTGATGAAAGCTGGGGTGCGCCCATGGACGGAAGTTTAGTGCCTCTTTGGTATTCAGCGCCTGAACTGGTCCCGCTTACTCCTCAGCCAGACAACTGGGAGGATTTCTGGGAAACTGGAAAAACGGTATCCAATAATATTGCCATTTCGGGTGGCAATGATAAGGGTAATTTTCGGCTTTCTGTCGGTCGTTTGGATCAGAAAAGTATCATGTGGAACAACGATTACTACAGAAACAACTTCAAGCTGAACACGGGATACAACTTTACCGATAAGCTGAACGTGACCATCAGTGCTGAGTATATCAAATCAGGTTCTGATAATAGGAGGTTTTCCAGTAGCTCGGACTTTATTTGGTCCCACCGCCATACTGATTTTACTAAACTATTTAACTGGAGGGATTATTATGGCATCCAGCGGGAAACCTTCCGAGAAGGTGATGATTATCCCTATGCCAACTGGCAACATGAGTATTTTTCTAACCCTTATTTCTTACAGGAATATTACACCAATGCCAATGAAAAGGACCGCATGGTCGGAAATATTGCGGTGAATTACCAATTTAACGACGAACTCAGCTTGATGGTCCGTTCAGGTACAGACTTCTGGACGGATACAAGGCTGAACGTAACAGGAGTGGAGCGGACCAAGAACTTTGTCACCACAAAAGGGTCTTATACTGAAACAGTGCTCAGAAGTCAAGAAACCAACAGCGACTTTATCTTTACCTACGACAAGGAATTTTCCAATGCTTTTTCACTCAAGGCCCAAATGGGGGGGATCAACAGGACAAATTATTATAAGCGAAATTATGTGGACGTGACGGAATTGACCATCGATGGATTATATAACCTGAGCAATTATGCCAGCCCCGTCACGCCAGAAAGTACCATTCGCAAGCAGGAAGTGAACAGTTTGTTTGGTTCTGCCACATTCGGTTTTAATAACTACCTATTTCTTGATGTGACGGGGAGGAATGATTGGTCCAGTACCTTGCCAGTGGATAACAACTCCTTCTTTTACCCTTCAGTGGCCCTCAGTGCAGTGGTGGCTGATATTTTCAATGTGCAGAGCCGGGTGCTTTCATTTGCGAAGCTCCGGGCGAGCTGGGCGCAGGTGGGTAGCGATGCCAGTCCTTATATGCTCAGTCAAGTGTACAACTCTGAAGGACTTTGGGCGGGGACTACACCTACTTATGCCAACTCCAGTGAAATAGCCAATGTCAACCTAAAGCCAGAGATCACTACTGGTAAGGAAATAGGGCTGGATATGAGGTTCTTGGAAGGGCGAATTGGGGTGGACTTCACCTATTATCACCAGTCGACAACAAATCAGATATTGGCAGTAGCGATCTCTAGCTCATCAGGATACGCCAGCCAAGTACTCAATGCCGGAGAGATCACCAACAAGGGCGTCGAATTGATGGTGTATGGCACACCGATCAAATCGGAGGCAGGCTTGACTTGGGACATGTCCTTTAACTTTTCGAGAAACCGCAACTTAGTCGTAGAACTGGCGGAAGGGTTGGAAAACTACACCTTGGCAAGCCAAAACAGTTTGACGTCGGAAGCAAGGGTGGGACAGCCTTACGGAACATTGTATGGAAGAAGGTACCTAAGGTCGCCAGAAGGTGAAATCGTATACAGTGATGGTCTTCCCCAATTGGAGGCCGGAACCTATGCCTTGGGAAACATCCAGCCGGATTGGATGGGCGGATTTTCCAATAACTTCACCTATAGAAACTGGTCATTAGGTGCGTTGATAGATATTCGAATGGGTGGTGACTTGTTTGATGTAGGTACTGGTCTGGCACGTAAGACCGGACAATATGCCGAAACTGCCATAGGCAGGGAAGAAGGAGTGATCGGTGCAGGAGTGATGAACGTAGGCACAGAAGAATCTCCCGTGTATGTTCAGAATGACGTAATTGTGGATGCGGGGACTTTCTGGAATGCCCAAAACCCCAGGACCTATCACGAGGCAGGGATCTTTGATGGAAGCTATGTAAAATTGAGGGAGCTTACCTTGGGATATTCTTTTCCTAAAAACTTCCTAGGTAATAATTTCATCCAGTCCATGAAGCTATCTGCTGTGGGTCGGAACTTGGCTATTCTGTTCAAAAATCACCCCCACATGGATCCTCAGGTGGATATGAAAGGTGGCAATGCCCAAGGGTTTTCCTATGGTGAGCAGCCTTCTACCAGAAGTGTAGGTTTTAACCTCAACGTCACTTTTTGATCCTGTGTAACCCCTTAAAAAAAACGTGCTATGAAGAAAAGTCTAACAAAATTATATGCCCTTTTCATGATTCCTGCAGCTGGTCTGATACTGAATAGCTGTACTGGAGATTTTGAAGAGATGAATGTGGATCCGAACAACCCGACGAGTATATCGCCGGCCTTATTATTGCCCAATGCCATTCAAGTGTCGGTGGACCGTTATTGGGGACACAGTACGCGATTTGAGCGATTGAATATCGACGCGGCGATGTGCTGGATGCAGCACTTGGCCAGAAATATCTATATCAATGTCGAAGGAGATAGCTATGAGATACCACTTACGGTGTCCTCAGGAACCTGGGATGCACTCTACAATGATGCATTGGTGAATTTCGAAAGTGTTCAGCGTCTGTCCGGACCAGGAAGTGAATTCGAAAACAGCAATTATTACGGTGTGGCTTTGGTGATGAAGGCATTTACGTTTTCCTATATGACGGATGTTTTTGGCCCGATTCCTTACTCTGAGGCGCTCAAAGGAACAGCCGAAGACCCCATCAACTCACCCAAGTATGATTCTATGGAGGAGATCTATGCTGGATTGATAGAGGATTTGAGACTGGCCAATGAAAGCCTCAGTACCGATGGCCCTGCTATTTCGGGGGATATTCTATTCGATGGAGATGTCATGCGCTGGAAGAAGTTTGCGAACTCCCTACGCCTGAAACTGGCCAACCACCAAGCAGCCCAGAAACCAGCTGAATCTCAATCAGTGATGGCTGAAATCCTGGGAGACCCTGCTACTTATCCTGTTTTTACAAGCAATGGAGATTTTGCCCAGCTGATTCATGTAGATGTAATCGGCAGCAGGAACAAGATGTTTGATGTGTTCTCTACCCGTTCTGACTGGAATATCAGCCAGACGCTGATCAATATGCTCTTGGAACTCGATGATGAAAGGATCACCGTATATGCACAGCCTTTGGCAGATGGTTCCTATGCAGGACTTCCCAATGGGCTTACGGATGCGGCTGCAGGTAACTATTCCGCCAGTACTATTGGGGCCAAGTTCTTGGACCCTACCGCTCCGAGTATTTTGATGAGTTATGCCGAATTGCTTTTTATCGAAGCCGAAGCAGCATTGGATGGGGATATCGACGGAGATCCTGCGGCATTATTGGAAGAGGCCATAGCCGCTTCTTTTGACCAACATGATTTGGAAATGCCAGCAGATTATATGTCTCGGATAGGAGAGGTGGACAAGGAAACCATCATGACTCAAAAATGGCTGGCCTTATTTGGTCAAGGAGTAGAAGCGTGGACGGAGTACAGAAGAACAGGCTATCCGGTGTTTCCACCACCCAATCCTGATGCAGTATTCTATAATGAAGGAGTGCTGCCAACAAGGCTAGAATACCCTACTTCCGAATACTCGCTAAACAAAGCGGCACTGGACGAGGGCTTGAGGCTGCTGGGAGGGGAAGACAATATGCGGGTACCACTTTGGTGGGCAGAGTGATGTCCAAAGGGTAGTGTTCACAGTTTAATAACATTCTAAATTCTGAAATCATGAAAAATAAAACATATAAAATATGGGCAGTGCTATTGGCGTGTCTGCCCTTGCTGTTCTCATGTGAAGATGCCGTAGAATTGGCCACTCCCAATGTGGCCTCACCGGTATTGGTGGTGGTAGATGGAGGTGCTTTTCCGTCTGATAGCGAGGTGACTGTCACGGCAAAATTCATGGAGCTGGACAAGACTGGTATTCTGGATAATACTGTTGGGATTGATTCGATCCCAGTGAGTGATCTGGAAGTTACGGTTTTTATCAACCAGACCGAAGAAGTGTCCACTGTGGTGACCGATGGAGGGGGTGAGGCTGGTTTAAGCGTGAGTTGGGCAGCACTCGGGCTGGAGGTTCCTGGCAGTGGGGATCAGGTGAGGCTGGAATTTGCTGGGACGCACGATAATATAGCTTTTAGAAAATACCACACGGTAAGAGTTGAATAACTATGTGCATCAAAGATTAGTTAGTGATTAGTAATGGGTAATTCTATAGGTCAAAAACCTGGACGGTACAGCTGTTCAGGTTTTTTTTATTTGAACCCAGAATATCAATGTCGTTTAGTTACTGTGTATCTGGAAAATATGGGTTCTATATTTTTTCCTTGGGCAGTTATTTTTCTAGCTAAATTCCTAGGTGGTTTTCATCTCTTTACCTTTGTTACTTTTTTGCTTCAGGTCAAAAAAGTAACCAAAAAACCCCGCCGCTGTGCATCTATTGGCCTAAAATTAAAACCTTCCCTCATGCAGGCAAACTCCTCCTTTTTAGCAGCCAACATTCTTTTTGGCCAGCATTTCGTCAAACAAGCCTGCCTTTTTGCCCGCCCACTTTTTAATTTCTTAACGCCCAATACCTGCAAGGCGGATTCAGTTAATAAGTCCCAAAAAGGTGTTGTTTCCATATGACGGCCCTTGGTATGCCTGTTTTCCAGCCGATGGTGGAGGCCGTTAAGAAAGGGAGTTAGCTCGCGTCGTGGAACAGCGAGACCCACTCACTTTTAGGTCGTAGCCATCGGGTGGAAATTAAAATGGGTGACGGATCTCGGTCGCAGGGTAAATCCATGTTCCATTTTAAAGGGCAGACCACCGGCCTAGATTTTTTTCTTTCTTTTTTCATCAATAGCCTGCCCCGAAGGCTTTCGGGGGAAAAAAGGAAAAGGATAAAATCCACCAAGATGATTAGGTTTCTCCAGCCAAAGTCAATCAAAAAAAGGACTTTTATGTATATGAAAAGGAGGAAATGCCCTTAACTAAACGACATTGCCCGAAATATGCATTAGCCGATCTCCGCCACGGTGCACAAGTATTGCGGCCTGATCCGGTACGGCTGACAAAATCAGCCGCTTTGCTTTAGTTTTTGGGTCTATCTGATAGCTACCATATTAACATAGTCGTCCGGCTAACTTGTGTAAGTTGGCGAAAATCTATGCCTTATTGATGTTTATGCTCTTCACAAATGGCCTTGGGGGATTTTAAGTCCCCATTATTCCGGTTCGGGATTACAAATCTCGAACAGCTAAGTCGAGGCCATCTCATTTTCAGTATACAAGATCGCTTTATTCTGCTGTGGCTACATTCGTAATGCGTTGTTGATACTGGTCATAAGTTGATGTTTGGGTGGTTTTTAGTGTTTATTTTACCATGGTTTTTAGGTTATGATGTTTTTTTATTAAAAATAGGTTTAAAATTTATCTTGGTGTGGAGGTTTTTGTTGGGTTGGGTGACATATAAGTAGAAGCCCGAAATAATTGATGCAAAAGTACCAGAAGCCTCGTTCTGGTTTTGACTGTACAGTAAGCCCATTACTAGTAGGAAGTTTAGTTATCGAATTCATCAATTTTCAAAATACTTAACCATTTCAACCATGACAACAAAAATCAATAGAAGAGCTTGGCTCAAGTCCAGTTTATTGGCCGCAGGCGGAATAGGATTAGCACCCAGTTTGGTGTCAGGTAGCTCAAGAGTTTCCTCCCATGTAGCTCCGATAAATCCCCAGAGTTTATTATGGGAGCATGACCCCATGTATAAAGACAGTGCACCAGCGTTAAGGGCGCGTCTGCTTGCCAATGAGAACCCATATGGCCCGTCAAAGAAAGTGGTTTCGACCATTTCTGAGGCAGTATCTTTAGGGAACCGTTATGCACATGGCGATGCGGCTACTTTGATCGACATGATCGCTGAGAAAGAAGGTGTGACCAAAGACCATATTATGCTTGGGCCAGGTTCCACTGACTTATTGGAAAAAACCGCCATTGTACGTTTTCTGGAAGGAGGGAATATTGTTTCTGCAGATCCTTCCTATATGTCGCTGATCAATACGTCCAGAAGGATCGGTGCCACTTGGAAGCCCATTCCACTGACGGCTGATTTTTCCCATGATCTGGATGGAATGGCCAAGGCCGTAGACAGCGAAACCAAATTGGTGTACATCTGTAATCCAAACAACCCGACAGGATCTATCACAGAAGCGGGCAAATTGAAAAAATTCTGCAAGTCTGTAGCTGCCAAAACCCCGATTTTTGTGGATGAAGCATATTTGGAGTTTATGGATAAGCCAGAGGACAATACCATGGTCGGATTAGTGGCCGAAGGACATGATGTGATCGTGGCCAGGACATTCAGCAAGATCCATGGCATGGCCGGGCTGAGAATCGGCTATATCGTGGCCCAGCCAGAGAGAATCGGAAGCATCACGGATATGGTGCGCAGTACCATGGGGCTGTCCGTGACCTCACTGAAAGGAGCTATCGTGAGTGTACAGGAAAACAAGTTTCTTGAGGAGTGTAAAGCCATGAACAAGGAGTGCCGGGATTATGTCTTTAGCGAATTGACTGCCATGGGGTATGATGTCATTCCGTCCAACACCAGTTTTATGATTTTCCCTATTGAGATGGATGGGAAACAGTTCCTTAAATCCATGTTTGCTGAAGGAGTGGGAGTAAGGTCTTATAACTTCTTGGACAAGCCCTGGTGCCGTGTAAGCATGGGGACAATGCCCGAGATGGAGATTTTCCTAGAAGCCTTCAAAAAAGTTACTGCCTAATAATAAACTAGTCTATCATGAGTATAGCTATACAAAAAACCCTTTCACTTTTACTATTAATAGCGATTGGTTTTTTACTTAAAAATAAATTAAACAAGGAAGAACACAAAAAGGGGCTAAAGATCATTATCCTTAATATAGCCTTACCGGCAATTATATTTGTGGCCTTGCTTAAGATACAGATCCAGCCGGATTTGTTGTTTTTGCCCATACTGGCATTGGTGTTTAATTTGCTGATGTTGGTTGTCGGTAAATATGTCCTTCCGCTTTATGGGATAGAAAACGACACACCGACCATGCGGACACTGTTAATGCTGTTGCCCTCTCTGGCGCCGGGGCTTTCCTGCTTCCCGTTTTTGGTGGAGTATTTGGGAGATGAAGCGTTGGCTTGGGGGGCCTTGGCAGATATTGGCAATAAGGTATTTGTCCTAGTTCTTACCTATCTATTGGCCATGCAATGGTACTATAGAGTAAACCAGTCGGTGAACCATAGTGGTAATCAGAAGGTCAGAGGTCTTTTGATCTCCATGCTGAACGAACCTATCAATATGGTCATGATCGGGGCTATAATATTGTTGAGTTTTGGGTTTACGTTGGACAGCTTGCCGTATTTTCTAAGTGATGCAGTACTACAGATGAAAAACATGATGACACCGCTGATCTTGATCTTTATCGGTGTAGCAGCGGTGCTTAAGTGGGAGCAGCTCAAAATGATAGTCGCTTTGTTGGCCTTTAGGTCAGGGATTACATTTTTGATCAGTGGGCTACTGGTGACATTCCTTCCATTGCCCAATGAGGCAGCCATTTTGCTGGCTGTAGTGTTTCCTCAGAGTGCCTGTAGCTTTTGGCCATTTGCACATATGTCGGCTGTATCAGCTTTGGAGAAAAAAGATAGCAACGGAAGCAAGACGTTTGACTTGACACTGGGATTAAATATACTGGCAGTATCTCTACCTTTCAGTACCTTGGTGATCTTAGGCGTGTTTTCATCAGGTAATTACTTTCTAAATCCTTACCATATTTTCTTGGGTGGTTTTAGTCTGATGCTCCTGGCCGCAGTGCCTGTAGTCATCCAACTACTGAAAAAATCGAGTGTAAGCTATAAGCTTTCCGAAGAAGAGCCAGCTGAATAAAATGAAGATAGTTGAATGTTGTTAATTTGTGGGAAGATAGGAGCCTCGCTACAGCGGGGCTTTTATTTTTTTGCTAGCTTTTCATAGAGATCTTTAATGTACAGTTTGTTGTTGCTTAGCTCTTTTACTGAGGATCGATAGGTTTTGATTTTTCTGAGGTCTGGTAGACTCAATTTGTTTTTTGAAATGGAATAAGCAATGATCAGTGTAGGGTAGTTGACAACTAAAATGATGCTATAGATGCCTTGGGTAGGCACTGAACGAAACCCCAATCTCTTTGCTGCATTTTCTTGTAGGATATAAGAAGTCCCTTCCAGCATCACATCCTCTTTGCTACTCTCGTGTTGTTCTATAAAATTCAACAGTCCTTCTAGGTATCCAGACAGTATTTCACGTGTCCGCTGAGGGCCTGGAAGGCTAAAGTCCAGGGCAAAACAATAATCGAAAAGTGTCCCTCCATGAAAGATGATTTTATGGTTTTCTTGTCTTTCGGTGATAAACATGGGGGAATAATAGATGAGTTTGCCTTTCTTTTTGCCCATCGGGGTATCAATGAAGGGAGCCGCAATCATAATGAAGGGAGCAGTAATGAGGCTGATCCAGTAAACCTCGGTGATAAAAGCAATCAGGAGCGTACCCACAAATAATATACTCACAGCAAGCGCCACGAAAAATATCAACTTTTTTTGTTGGCTTTCGGGTTTTTCGTAGAAGCTATGAACCATTTTTTGAGTGATGATTTAAGGTTGGAAGGCCATTTTGGATAAAGTTAGAAAAATTATATTGAATCAGTGAGAGGGCACTGTATTTGATAACCTGTCGTTGGTAGAGATGACCTGTTTTATAAAAAAGTTACTTTTTTTTTATAAAGAATATTGTTTGGTTACTTACTTGAGATATTGTTAAGGTTTTGTTGGATGATTGTTTTATGTGTATTTAGGAAGAAAAAATTTTGATAATACTGGTGGATTCTCTGTCTGTTATGTTTTTTACAAGGAGAATTAATGATTGGAGGTAATCTGGTTTTGGGTTAAAGTGCGTACATAATTCCGAATCGATTCACAAAGGTGGATTCCGAAAAGCCTTCAATAGAGTAGGAAACTTTAACCAAAAATTTTAACGTAATGAAATTTCAAGAATTGAATCAATCAGAATTAAAAGAAGTAAATGGTGGATTGTTGGGCGGCCTTTTGGGCGGCGAAGAAGGAGGTACACAAGGAAGCCTTTTGGGTGGATTAAGTGTACACTTTAGCTCTGAGTCCAAGGACGATGATGGTGATATGCAAAAAAGCAGCTTTGGCATTGAACTTTCTGACTTGGGGTCTTTCGAAAACATCTTCAGGGACTAACCAATAGCCATGATGAACAAAAGACAGCATTAACGTGCTGTCTTTTTTTGTCTTTTTGAGCCATGAGCAACCAGATTTTCCCTTCGGATATTGTCAAGCACACATCGGATTTCCACTTTAGGTACTATAATGGCAATACGCTAGTAGTATACAGAGTGATTTTGGCTTTGGTGATAGTGGCAATGCTGTCGCTTTTCCTTATCAAGGTGGACGTTTCAATAAAGGGAGCAGGTATTCTGAAATCAGAAACTCCCAGAACGACGGTACGTTCATTGGTAAGCGGAAGGATCGATGAGGTTTATGTAAAAGAGAACGATGAAGTGAAGGAAGGGCAGGTACTTTTTACGATACAGTCGTCCATTCTCAATGAAAAGAACAAACTGTATGATAGCCAGATCAAAGAGCTTGAAGGTAAAACCACAGACCTAAGGAGATTGATAGGCAGGTGTCGCCAAAACCGATGGGAAGAGGTTCCAAGCATGAAATCATCCCAATACCAGCAAGAAGCCAACTATTTTTATCAGAAGCTGTCAGATACACGTTCCCAATATGCGATAGTCCAGAAGAATTATGAACGGTCCAAAACCCTTTATGAAGCTGGAGCAATATCAGAACTCGAAATGGACAAGGCGACCCTTAGTCATGACAATGCCAAAAGTAATATTTATGTGGCCATAGACCAGCAAGCCGCTATTTGGCAATCGGTGCTTACGGAACTTGAACAAAAGTTAAAACATCTTCAGTCGGAAGATTCCCAGCTGCAGCAGCAGAAGGAATTTTACCGCGTAGAAGCACCTGTGGCCGGATATATACAGAATATGGAGGGGATAGCATCGGGGGCAGCAGTTGCGCCCAATTATCAATTGGGAGAAATCTCCCCCATTGGAGGGATGGTGGCCGAAATAATGGTTGCTCCAGAGGATATAGGGCTACTTAAAAAGGGCGGCCCAGTGTCCATCCAAGTAGACTCGTTTAATTATAACGAATGGGGGCTCTTGGAAGGAGAGGTGCTTTCCATTTCCAACGACGTTTTTATGGAAAACGGTCGGGCTCCCTATTTTAAAGTTGTCTGTGCGGTAAACCAAGATTATTTGGAGTTAAACAATGGATACAAAGGCTATCTAAAAAAAGGAATGACACTTCAGGCGAGGTTTGTCCTTACTGAGAGACGGTTGATACAGCTTTTGTTTGACCAGGCTGACGACTGGGTAAATCCCCATTTGGCAGAGAAATAGTCAATCGACCAAAGCAACAATAAAAAAACAATAAGGATGAACATTTGGAAGCTCGTTTTTGGGTACCGTAAGCGATATAGGCGAACAGAAATAAAGCAGCACGATTACACAGACTGTGGCGCAGCGTGTTTGGCTTCAGTGGCTTCATTTCATTACCTGGAAATGCCCATAGCCAAAATCAGACAAATGGCCTCTACAGACCGCAAGGGGACTAATGTGCTTGGGTTAATTGAGGCGGCGAAGAAATTAGGTTTTGATGCGAAAGGAGTACGGTTGAAGGTCGATCAGTTGGACTTGGTGCCCGTGCCGGTGATCGCCCATGTTATCGTCAAAAAAGTCCTGCATCACTACGTGGTGGTCTTGGAAGTAAGAAAGGAAACTGTGCTGTTGATGGATCCTGCAGAGGGAAAAGTAAAGGAAGTCAAGCGGGAGGAATTTGAGGAAATATGGACAGGGGTAATGTTGCTGCTTCAGCCAGGAGATACCTTTGAGCAAGGGGACTTTAAGGCAAGTGTCTTTCAGCGATTTTGGTTTTTGTTGCGGCCTCACAAAAAGGTCCTGCTCCAAGTACTGCTTGGCTCCATCGTGGCCACGATTTTGGGCTTGGCATCTTCCTTTTATTTGCAAAAGATCATCGATAATGTGCTTCCGGAAGGAAACCAAAACCTCCTCAATCTCATGGGGATCTGCATGGTGGTGATTTTGATTTTTAGAATTATTATAAGTTTTACCAAATCCTTGCTCACTGTCCAGACTGGTCAGAAAATCGATGCAAGGTTGATTTTGGGTTATTATAAGCACTTGCTGAAACTGCCGCAACAGTTCTTTGACAATATGAGGACAGGCGAAATCATCTCGCGGATAAATGATGCAGTAAAGATCAGGACATTTATCAATGATGTCATTATCGGATTTGTGATCAACCTGTTTGTGGTGGTTTTTTCCATTTCACTGATGTTCGTTTTCTATTGGAAATTGGCCTTGTTTGTATTGTTGATCATTCCTGTCTATGCAGTGATTTACTATTTCTCCGATAAGGTCAACAGTAAAACCCAGCGTCAACTCATGGAAAACAGTGCCGAGCTCGAATCGCAGCTAGTGGAGTCCGTAAATGCTGTGAGTACCATCAAACGCTTCGGTCTTGAAGACTTTACCAATATGAGAACAGAGTCGAAGTTCGTTGGCCTATTAAAATCAGTGTATGAATCCAGTATCAATAGTATTTGGATAGGGAATTCAAGTACATTCAGTACTTCCTTATTTACTATTTTGCTGTTATGGATAGGGAGTTCTTTTGTGTTGGATAATGAATTGACAGCAGGGGAGTTGCTTTCTTTTTATGCGATTATGGGGTATTTTACCAAGCCTGTGGCCAGTTTTATAGGGATGAACAAGTTGATTCAAGATGCTTTGATTGCTGCGGACAGGCTGTTTGAAATTATGGATGTGGAAGTAGAGGATGAAGGGAAATCCATGATGTTGACAGCAGAAAAACTGGGTGATTTACGGTTCATAGATATAGAATTTCGCTACGGTACTCGCAAGGATGTGTTTGACAAATTAAATCTGGAAATTCCTCTAGGAAAAGTCTCCGCGATAGTAGGAGAATCAGGATCAGGCAAATCCACACTACTTTCTCTGCTGCAAAAAATCTACCCACTGAACGGCGGAAGGATCACCATCGGAGAATATGACTTGAAATATATCGACCAGTTTTCCCTGAGGAAGCTTATTGGTGTGGTGCCGCAGGATATTCACCTGTTCGCTGGTTCTGTGATGGACAACCTAGCTTTGGGAGAATTCAACCCTGACATGACCAAAGTGATCAATATCTGTAAAAAACTGGGGATGTTGGAGTTTATCGAATCCCTTCCAAAAGGCTTTGATAGCTATATTGGAGAGAATGGTGTGACACTTTCAGGCGGACAAAGACAGCGACTCGCCATAGCCAGGGCCTTGTATAAGGACCCGGAGATTTTGATTTTTGATGAAGCTACTTCTTCTCTCGATTCTTATTCTGAATCCTATGTCAACAACGCATTGAAAACACTTCAAGAAGAGGGGAAAACAGTTATAATTATTGCCCACCGACTCAGCACCGTAATGGATGCAGATAAAATAGTAGTGCTCAAAGAGGGCAAACTGATGGAACAGGGAAATCATGAGTCACTTATCAGCGCCCAAGGGGTCTATCAAGAAATGTGGAAGAGACAAGTTCCATCCAGCGTAACAATGTAGGAATAGCTAGTAGATTTTATCCATAAGCTCCTGATACAAGATGGTTTTTATTTAGCTAACTATGGCATAGGCTTACGCATATTCCGGGTCAAATCAAAAGTGATTTTTTGTCGACCCTTTTTTTGAAGGTGGTTGGTTTTGTTTGTAAGGAATTGTTATTCAGTATTTTGGTGGTTTTTGTAGGGTTGGATCATAAATCCTTTTTCCAGCTACAAGCAGAATGGTATTTGGTGAAGCAAGTGATTATTGGGGAATTGCTGTCGGGAAAGGCTTAGTTTCATTAAAAAAAGACTAATTTTGGGTGAGTATAGGAACTGGGGAATTAAAAGGAGCCTGCCATCTGTTTTCAGTGTGGGCGCTTAAACAATTTGAATATGAAAATAGGAATTGCTGCAGATCACGGAGGCTTTGATCAGAAAAAGGAGGTGTTTGAATACCTTAAAAATAATGGACATGATGTCACTGATTTTGGAGCCGATAAATTTGATGAATCGGATGATTATCCTGACATCGTAAAGCCCTTGGCAGTGGCAGTTGCCAATGGGGATATCCAAAAAGGCATCGCTATCTGTGGAAGTGGGGTAGGCGTCACCGTTGCGGCCAATAAAGTTCCAGGTGTTCGGGCTGCCTTGATCACCGAGCCCTACAGTGCCCACCAAGGAGTGGAGCATGACAATATGAACCTTATGTGCCTTGGGGGCAGGGTCATCGGAGGAGTGTTGATCAAGGAACTGGTAGAGATTTTTATTACTGCCGAGTATGTAGAAAAAGAGCGCTTCCAGCGCAGGCTCAGAAAAGTCCAAGATTTAGAAGACGAGTACAGGAAATAATACAAAAATCGCTAGTAAGAGAAATAATTATAAATGGAACAATTCGACTTTGGCATTGTAGGCCTTGGGGTAATGGGGAGAAATCTCCTGCTCAATATGGCCGACAATGGCTTTGCAGTGGCCGGACTAGACTTGGATGAAACCAAAGCCAAGTCCTTGGAGAAAGAAGCAGCTTCTGGTCATCAAGTAAAGGGATTTATCGTTGCTGAAGACTTTGTCAAATCCCTCAAAAAACCCAAAGCCATCATGGTGCTAGTGCCAGCGGGCAAGCCTGTAGATGCTGTGATCAGCTCTATACGCCCTTTTTTGAGCGCAAATGACATCGTGGTGGACGGTGGTAATTCTTATTTTCCTGATACCGATAGAAGATTTTCCGAACTGGCAAAAGACCATATCCATTTCTTTGGGATGGGGATTTCTGGGGGTGAAAAAGGAGCACGTTTCGGCCCTAGTATGATGCCAGGAGGTGATGAAAAGGCCTATGAGCGACTGCGACCGGTGTTTGAGGCGATTGCTGCGAAGGTCGATGGCGAGCCCTGCGTGACCTATCTGGGCAAGGGGTCTGCCGGTAATTATGTCAAGATGGTCCATAATGGGATCGAATATGGCATCATGCAATTGATCGCAGAGACATATGATGTGATGAAGCGGGGACTGGGGATCGGTGATGAAAGGATCCAAGAAATCTTTGAAACGTGGAATACGACAGAGCTGTCCTCCTTTTTGGTAGAGATCACCGCTACGCTTTTGAAGAAAAAAGATAAAAGTACAGGGCAGCAGCTGGTGACCTTGGTGTCAGACCGAGCGCGGTCCAAAGGCACTGGCAAATGGACCTCCCAAAATGCGATGGATCTGCAAGCTCCCGTGCCGGTAATCGACATGGCGGTATTGATGCGTGATATTTCCAAGTACAAGGAGGAACGCGTGGCAGCTGCCAAATTGCTCCCTTGGGAGGCTGAAGGAGAAGAGGATGTAGCTATTGAAAGTCTGAAAGATGCACTTTATTTTGCGATTATCACTACCTACGCACAAGGTATGGTACAGTTGAAGTTGGCTTCTGATGAATATAAGTATGGGCTAAACTTAGAGGAAGTAGCCAAAATATGGAGAGGAGGATGCATTATCAGGGCGGCATGTTTGGAAGACTTTAGACAGGCTTATAGGCGTGATTCAGCGCTGGCCAATCTCCTTCTTGATGAAAAAATAGCAGAAGATTTGGTGTCCCGGCAAGGTGCCGCCCGCGAGGTGATCAAGGTCGCCGTGGACAAGGGAGTTCCTGTGCCAGCGTTGATGGCTGCTTTGGCGTATTTTGATGCCTATAGAAGTGAAACATTGGCCACTAATGTGATCCAGGCCCAAAGAGACTATTTTGGAGCACACCAATTTGAACGAATAGATAAAGAAGGTCTGTTCCATGTACAGTGGGACGAAGTGACGGGATAAAGCGTTTAGATAAAATTATGAGCGAAAAAATAAAAACAACCAAAAAGGCAGCACCTACCATTATTGTGATTTTTGGAGGAACCGGAGACCTGGCCAAACGTAAATTGGTCCCGGCCTTTTATAATCTGTATTTGGATGGATGGATGCCCAATAAATTTGCCATCATTGGCCTGGGGCGTACCGAACTGGATAACGAAGCTTATCGGGAAAGACTGCATGATGGACTCGCAGAGTTTTCCAGAAATGGCAAGCCTGAGAAGGATAAGTGGGAAGTATTCCATCCTTCTATCAGTTATTTTCAATCCAATATCAATGATGGGAAAGCCTACGAAGAGCTTTCTTCCCAATTGGATAGCATAGACAAAGAATGGGGAGAACGGGCCAACAGGCTTTTCTATCTCTCTGTAGCCCCACGGTTTATAGAGACAGTGACGCTTAACCTGAAGGATTCGGGACTGGCAAGCAATGAAATCAAAGACCGTATCATTATCGAAAAGCCCTTTGGTACCAATAAGGAAACAGCCATAGAGCTCAATAATATGCTGAGGAGAACCTTTCAGGAAGAGCAGATATATAGGATCGATCATTACCTAGGTAAGGAAACGGTCCAGAATATCTTGGCTTTTAGGTTTGCCAATGCGCTTTTTGAGCCACTTTGGAACCGTAATTACATCGATTACGTCCAGATCACGGTGGCCGAACAAGTGGGAGTGGAAGACCGGGGAGGCTACTACGAAGAATCAGGAGCCCTCAAGGACATGATCCAAAACCACCTCTTGCAGATCCTAACGATGGTGGCCATGGAGGCTCCAGTGTCTTTTGATGCTGAGGAAATCCGAAATAGAAAGGCTGATGTTCTCCGTGCTGTAAGGAGAATAAAACCCGAGGACGTGCACAAATTTGCCGTAAGGGGACAATATGGCCCTGGATGGGTAGAAGGCAAAAAGGTGCCAGGATATCGTGAAGAAGGTGGGGTGGATAAGGATTCTGGTACGGAAACCTATGCTGCTATTAAGTTTTATTTGGACAACTGGAGGTGGCAAGGAGTGCCCTTCTATTTGAGGACGGGCAAAAGAATGCCGGTGAAGACCTCTTCTGTGACCATTCAGTTTAGGCCAGTTCCACATAGTACCTTTTCAAGGGAACAAGCCGATAGTGTGATGCCCAACAGGTTGACCATCAATTTGCAGCCTCAAATGGACATTAGATTAAGGTTTACCGTAAAACGTCACGGGCTGGAAATGAACCTGAACCAAGCAGATATGATATACGATTATGATGCATGCAGTACCCAGACGCCAGAAGCTTATGAGACCTTATTGCTGGATGCGATGAGAGGAGATCCTACCTTGTTTATGCGTTCGGACCAGGTGGAGGAAGCTTGGGATGTGATAGATTCCATTTTAGATGTTTGGGAAAATAGGCCTTCTTTGGATTTTCCAAATTATGCTGCTGGTGCTTGGGGGCCTGAGAATGCTGAAGCACTCATTGCAAAAGACGGCCATGTTTGGGCTTTAAATCTTCAAAAAGACTAATTCAATATGATCCAAATAGAAAAAGACCCGGCTAAGCTGGGAGAGGTAGCTGCAGCCCTTTTTGTCGATGCAGCAAAAGCAGCAATCCAAGAAAAAGGGAAGTTCAATGTGGCCCTGACTGGAGGGAGCTCACCAGTGAAGCTTTACGGATTGCTGGCTGAAGAGCAGTTTAAATCCCAAGTAGACTGGGACAAGGTGAATGTGTTTTGGGGTGATGAGAGATGGGTTCCCCTTGATAATGAGCAGAGCAATGCAGGCATGGCTTATGAGACGCTGCTGAAAAATGTGCCAGTCCCTGAAAAGAACATTTTCCCAATGTGGGCTACCGGCATCACTCCTGAAGCCAGGGCCCAAGAATACACAGGGTACCTGAAAAAGGAATTGGGGGAATCAGGAGTTTTTGACCTGATCCTATTGGGGATGGGAGATGATGGTCACTGTGCTTCGCTTTTTCCAGGTACTGCCGTGCTTAATGAACAAGAAAAGTGGGTGGAAGGTTATTTCCTCAAATCCAAGGATATCCACCGGATTACCTTAACGGCACCATTGATCAATAGGGCCAAGAAAATTGTGTTTTTTGTGTTTGGCGAAAACAAAGCCAATGCGCTATATGAAGTGCTGGAGGGTGAGCGAAACCCTAGTTTATACCCATCACAGATGATAGCTCCTGTAAATGGAGAGGTCCAGTGGCTCGTGGATGAAGCTGCCGCCAACAGACTGAACAATAATTAATGGCTGGTCAAGCCATTGTTATTTTACTATAAAGTATAAAAAAGGAGGTGGAGACCTCCTTTTTTATTGTTAATTTACCCTAGGTTAGGCATTAACCTCAGTTCGATTTAAAAATCGTCTCGGTACGAAATAGGAACAGGTCCTTGATACTATCCTATGAGCCGAACACAGGTGAATGGATAGGTTAATCCCGGAATATGCATTAGCCTATTTGTTGCGACCTTAAACTGCTTCAAAATCAGCCGTTTCACTTTAGTTTTCGGCATAACCGTAGCGGTGCTACGCTAATGCCTCCAAACTAACTGATTTTCTTGCAATTTCAGCTCTCACTACGATTCCTAACGCATAATCCGGGTTAATGCATATTTTGGTTTTAAGCAACTTTTAAGAAATGATAGTAAAAAACGACAATATTGGCAAGGGAGGAGTTTTTATTGCTCTGGAAGATGAAGAAGAAGCAGGTCGGATGACCTATACTTCAGCCGGGGACCACAAGTTGATTATTGATCATACCGAAGTGAACCCCGATTATAAAGGCCAAGGAGTAGGGAAATTAATATTGATGAACCTGGTGGATTATGCGCGCCAAAACAATTATCAGGTGATTCCACTTTGTCCCTTTGCAAAGTCAGTATTCAGTAAAGAGCAAAAGATCAGGGACGTCCTTTTTCAGTGATTTTTTGTGATGGACACAGGTTGCCTGACTTCGTGTCTTTGGGCCATATTTTTTTGTTCGTAACAGTTATTGTCCATTAGTAGATTTTTTTGTAGCACAATTCAATAATATAGTTATCTTTAAAAATGGACCTTTCCCATGTTTTATGGTAAACCTGACATTGGACCCAAGTTAAATTCGAAATATGCATTAGCTTATCTACGCCACGGCGCACAGGTATTGCACTTTTACCTCTTCCCGACGTCAGTCGGGACAGGCTACTACGATTCCTAATGCATAAATGGGGTTAAAAAAAATAGTAAAAAGGGCAGATAAACCCATTGATGTTAACCAAATAACTATGAAAAAAAAGAATAGAATGGATGTTAATCCAGCAAGCGAAAAGCGTAGGGATTTTTTAAAGAAGGGCGCATTGGCTTTTGGGGCGGTGAGTATTGTCCCCAGTCATGTGCTTTTTTCCAAACCAGAAATACGGGACAAGCATGGCAAGTTACTTCAGAAAGCTTCTTTGGTCCCCAGTGATCGTGTGAATTTGGCCTGTGTGGGAATTGGCAACAGAGGAGGCCAAGTGATCAATGCGATAGATGAAACAGGTCATGCTAATATCGTCACCCTTTGTGATGTAGATATGGGGGCTGAGCACACCTTGGAGAGCATGAATAAGTTTCCTAAGGCGACACGTTTTCAGGATTTTAGGGAGATGCTGGAAAAGGACAGCCAGAATTTTGACGCTGTGATGGTGGCTACTCCTGACTTTTCCCATTTTCCCGTGACCATGGCTGCTATGGCTGCAGGTAAAGGCGTCTATGTGGAAAAGCCGTTGGCCAGGACCTTTAATGAAATAGAACTATTGATGAAAGCGGCTGACAAACATGGTGTGGTGACCCAAATGGGCAATCAGGGACACTCTGAAGCCAATTATTTTCAGTTTAAGGCTTGGGTGGACGCTGGTATCATCAAGGACGTTACGGACATCACTTGTCATATGAACGGCCGTAGGAGATGGCATGGCTGGGATACCAATATGAGCAAATTTCCAGCAGCCGAGACTATCCCGGACACACTGGACTGGGATACTTGGTTGGCCACTGCGCAGCACCATGATTACAACCATGATTTTATCAACGGACAATGGAGGTGTTGGTACGATTTCGGAATGGGTGCTCTGGGAGACTGGGGAGCGCATATTATGGATACTTTCCACCAGTTTCTGGATCTTGGGCTGCCTTATGAAGTCGATCCGGTGAAGATCGAAGGGCACAATGCGTTGTTTTATCCACAGGCCACCACATTGGACTTTAAGTTTCCCAAAAGAGGGAAAATGCCTAAGGTAAATGTCAGTTGGTACGATGGAATGGATAATATCCCAGAGGTGCCAGAAGGTTATGGTACTTCAGATTTGGATGCGGACATTCCTGCTGCCAGCAACGGGAAAATTCAGCCGGCCAAACTCAATCCGGGAAAAATCATCTACGGTAAAGACCTGACTTTTAAAGGAGGCTCTCATGGTAGTACGTTGTCGATTATTCCGAAAGAAAAAGCCGAAGCAATGGCAGGGAAATTACCGGAAGTGCCCGAAAGTCCTTCAAACCATTTTGCCAATTTCTTGTTGGCCTGTAAAGGGGAGGAAGATACCCGATCTCCATTCTCCATCGCTGGCCCACTGAGCCAAGTGTTTACCTTGGGGACACTCGCCCAAAGGCTTAATGCCAAACTGGAGTTTGACCGTGATAAAAAAGTCATTACAAATAATAAATTTGCCAATGCCTTGCTAGTAGGGCCACCACCACGAAAAGGGTGGGAGGAGTTTTATAAAGTATAAGGAATGGCGGGTTGTTTGACTTCCTTCATCAACCCGCCATACACTTTTTATCTGACCCAGCTATTTGTTGGATTGTTAAAAATGGAGCGGATTTAACCATCCGTTTTTCTTGTGTCTGTTGACTACTTTTTACCTAGGAAATAATTGATCCCTAAGGAAAAATGCTGTCCGTTACCACCAAAGTTTGATGTGTTGTCGGTTTTTTGGTTGCTGTTCATGTCCTTGGAAACCAATAGACCGCCCGGTGTATAGTAGGCTTCAATGCCAAACCGAGGGGAGAGGCGATACTGCGCGCCAAGTTGGAGGTCAGCGGTAAAGTTGTTTTGATTATAGGAATAAGGTTGACCTGGAAGTTTTTCATCTCCCTTTTCTTTGTAAAACGTATTGCTTAGACCTACAAACGGTGTGAATCTTTCGGCGACCTTGAAATACTTTCTTAATAAAATTCCTCCGCCGTATATCGTACTATTGGCATTGGTAGTATTACCGTCAGGCAAGGAGGTGTATTTTTGCGATCTTGCGCCGATTCTTCCCTCTATGCCGGCATAAAAACCATTCCCAAAAAACTTCCCGATACCAGGCGTGAAATAGTAGCTGAATGATGTTAGCTCATCACTCATGTTTTCAGGTAGGGAGTATGGGGAGCCTTGTTTATTGTACTGGAAGTTTATCCCTGACCGGGTTACTAGATCGTCCTCATTGAATTGAGCATTGGAAATCGTAGTTGAAAGAAGGCTGATCATTACTGTGAAAATTGAAATAAAACAAAAATACCTGTTCATAATTAAAAGAGTTTATAGTTTACATAATTATATGGTTTTGAAATTATAATAATTGAATAGGATTTTTAAATTGGATGGGTTAAAAAATGTTAGGGTTAAGTTTTATTAACGAAATCGTAGGCCGATTTAAGGCCATTTAAGATTTCCAATCACTTAATCGCCTGCCCGTTTTGTTTTTGATGAACTTATAGAGGTGGCTTTCGTCCACAAAGCCAAATTCAACAGTTATTTGTTTATAGCTCAATTGACCTTTCTGTAACAATTTTAAGATGAGTTTTAGGCGGTATTGGGAGACATAATCTTTAAGTGAAATGCCAATGTTATGTTTAAACCAAGGCCCAATATAATTGGGACTGAAGTAAAACCGATCTGCTAAATGTTGCAAGGTTAATTTTGATGGTTCACGAATATGGTGATCGATGTATTCCAGTATTTCTTCAGCAATGGGCCTGTCAATGGGCGCACTTTCGATGGTGAGTGATTTTAAGTTTCTGTCCAAAATGATCATTATGGACACCATCAGTTGATAAATAAGGGCGGGGTCATCGTTTTCTGCTTCTTCCGACACGATGAGGTCAAACAATAAAGAGATTTTGGCCTTGTCAGAAGCAATGGTCAATAGGCTTCCTCTTTTTCTCTCAGGGTGTTTTAGCACGTAACTAGTAAGCTGATTCCATGTTTCCGGTACATTTATAGCTGGGGGGTGACTGATATACCTTTTAGTGAATTTGAAGTAAACGAATTTAGTTTTTTTGTCAATGATGAATTTATGCTTGTCCGAAGGACCTAGCATAAATACATCTCCCATTCCATAAGTGACCACACGACCGTTCAAGTGATGTGACCCTTTACCGTGCTTTATAAAAATGATTTCGTAATGGTTATGATTGTGGATGGGATGTTCCCATTTTACAGTCTCAAAAACCTGGACGATGACATCGTCAAATTGTTTGTACCGCTTCATCATTGATTTTTACCTAAATACCATTGAAATATACATAAAAATATACGGTTCAGATGCGTTGTATATACATATCATTTGTAAGAAAAAAAAGACAACATTGCTTCATCGTTGAGGCTAAAAACTAGAATAGCATGGATTTTCAATTAAAAGGTAAAAAAGTATTGGTGACGGGCTCCACCGCCGGAATAGGCCATTCGATTGCCCAAGTGCTGGCAGAAGAAGGCGCCAGTGTCGTTATCAATGGTCGGAAAGCGGAAGATGTTCGACAAAAAGTGGCCGAGCTCAAAGCAGAAACGGGTAATCAAAACATCACAGGAATAGCAGGTGATTTTGCCAAGAAAGATGAGATAACGGCACTGCTTGAAGAACTTCCGGAAGTAGATGTTTTGTTGAATAATGTCGGTATCTTTAATCAAGTTGATTTTGAGGATATCTCCGACGAAGCATGGCAGGAGATGTTTGACATAAATGTCATGAGCGGGGTACGGCTTTCACGGCATTATTTCCCAAAAATGCTTGATAAAGACTGGGGGAGGATCATTTTTATCTCTAGTGAATCAGCGCTCAACATACCGACAGAAATGGTACATTACGGCATGAGCAAAACGGCTCAATTAGCCATCTCAAGAGGACTGGCGCGACTCAGCAAAGGAACCAATGTAACGGTAAACGCCGTGCTTCCTGGCCCCACTTGGAGCAGAGCTAATAAAAAGGGAATAGAAGAGCAAGCACAAGAAGAAGGGAAACCAACAGAAAAAGTCCTTGAGGAATTTTTTGAGAATCGCCGACCCACTTCCTTAATCCAACGGTTTGCGGAAAGTAGGGAAGTGGCAAATTTGGTGGCCTATGTAGCGAGTCCATTATCCTCGGCGACGAATGGAGCTTCCCTAAGGGTAGATGGAGGTGTAGTCAATTCAATCGTTTAAAACATAATAATCTATGAAAGTTCTATTGATCGGTGGTCAGGGTACCATCGGAAAACACATTGCCAACAAGCTGGATAATCATGATGAAGTCCTTACAGTGGGACGTAGTTCAGGAGATTTTCAGGCAGATATGCAAGATGTCAATTCCTTGAAAGATCTCTTTGAAAAAACGGGTAAAGTAGATGCGGTTGTTGTTACAGCGGGATCAGCTCCCGTCAAGCCTTTGAGAGAGTTGTCTCCGGAGGATTTCCATGCTGGTATAGCGGATAAGATGATGGGGCAGATCAATGTAGCATTGGCGGCATTTGATCAGATAAATCCCGGAGGAAGTATTACCTTGACCACAGGAATTCTGGCAGAAGATCCTATTCCCAACGGCACCATACTCAGTACGGTAAACAATGCCGTAAATGGTTTTGTGATTGGCAGCTATGGGGAATTGATCCAGTGTAATATCCGGATCAATGCAGTCAGTCCTGCTTTGGTAGAGGATTCTTATGAAGCATTGGGAAAGTACTTTCCTGGACATACACCCGCCAAAATGGGGCATGTCGCGGATGCTTACGTGTAAAGTATAAAAACATTAATTACCGGTCAGATTATAAAAGTCGGATAAGTTATGGAAAAAAGAAGATTAGGAAATACGGAGTTATATACGACGCCAATTGTGTTTGGCGGAAACGTATTTGGGTGGACGCTGGATGAAAAGGAGTCATTTAAGATGTTGGATGAATTGGTGGAAAAGGGCTTAAATACCTTGGATACCGCTGATGTTTATTCACGTTGGGTGGAGGGTAATGAAGGGGGAGAGTCAGAGCGCATCATTGGCAAATGGCTTAAGAAGTCTGGGAAAAGAGCGCAGGTGAACATCATCACCAAGGTAGGTTCCGATATGGGGCAAGGAAAGAAGGATATTTCCAAATCCCATATTACCAAAGCCGTGGAAGCGTCCCTCCAACGACTACAGGTGGAGACGATTGACCTCTATCTGACACACTGGGATGATGACCATACGCCAGTAGAAGAGACGTTAGAAGCTTACCAAGAGCTTATCCAGGCTGGAAAGATAAACTATATAGGAGCTTCTAATCTGAGTCCAGAGCGACTAAGTGTTAGTTTAGAGGCCAGCAATAAGGAAGGATTACCACGGTACGAGGTGTTTCAGCCAGAATATAGTTTATATGCTCGCCAGGAATTTGAGGAAGGTGTTGCTGAAATTTGTCAAGAAAATGGTTTGGGGGTAATCAGTTATTTTTCCTTGGCCAGTGGGTTTTTAACAGGTAAATACCGTAGTCAGGCGGATTTTGATAAAAGTACGCGAGGAGGAGGTATGGACAAGTACCTTAATCCACGCGGGCTAAGGATTCTGGAAGGCCTGGATGAAGTGGCAGCAGCACATGGTACATCTGCCGCAGCGGTAGCTTTGGCATGGCTGATAGACAGTCCACTTGTTACAGCTCCTATAGCCAGTGCAACCAAGAGTAGTCATTTAGAGGCATTTAGGGATGCACTAGCGCTCAAACTATCTTCAGATGAAACTGAAAAGTTGCAAAAGGCTTCTGCCTATTAGAAAAGTGTGATTTACAGCCAGTTTTTAGGTAGGGCTGTCTTATAAGTCGGAAATATGTTTTGTTGTTCCTTTGGGGCACATGTTAACGAGTGATTTGCATGATCTAGACGTACTTTCATGGATCGTCCCAAAAGCAGGTATCTATCATTATCCATTGGGATGGGGTAGAAGTGTATTTATAAGACAGCCTTTTTTTAAGTTCTACCCAACTGGAAGGCAGGGTCACCATGGTGATGCTAGACTTTAAACTCCAATAGGCTGACTTTCTTGTGGTTTCTATTCTTCCAGACATCCGTCGGCAATTTATAATGCAAGTTTAAATATCCATGGTTAGCATTCCTTCAGAACTGGAGTCCAACTGCCGTATGATATTTCCATGGTCATCCCAAAAGGCGCTTTTTCCGGCACAATGGCCTCCGTCAGCTACTCCTACGCAATTGACCATGGCCACTGGCAATTTGTTATTCTTGGCGATGTCAGGTAGCTGTTGATAGGCATTGATTACTCCCCTTTGATCCTTTGCCACACTGGAAAGAAAAAAAGAAGGGTGCGTGGCCATTACATTTTGGATATGTTCAGCAACTGAGATTTCATAGCAAATGCCCAGTCCTATGGCAGTACCATTAACCAGTAGAGACTTACGTTGACCCGGAATAAAAAAGGGCACTTCATCGTCATGCAAGAACTGTTTGGAGTAAACTTGGATCTCCTTTTTGGGATGAAAAATCAGTAAGCTGATAGTTGTACCATTGGAGCATTGAACAGGGGCTCCAACAGCAATGATGATTGCCTTTTTATCGCTTATTTCTTGGAATATTTGGAGGCGGGGATCATCCTTAGTAACGGCCAGTTGTTTTGCCAAGGTAGGTTCATAGCCTGTAAGTGAAAGCTCTGGGAAAATGACCAATTCGGAACGCTCGGATGCGGCTTTTTCAATCCACTTGATATGGTTGATGATGTTTTTATCGATTTCTCCTGCGGCAGGGCTGAGCTGGATCAGGCTTGTTTTCATTTTTTTGTATTGCTTTTATTTGCTAAAGGCCTGAAAAGGTAGCATGAAAATTTTAGCAATCATTGAAAAAGTAAGGTCAATGGCAAATCCCAATAAACGGAAAGGCAGTATTAGTAACCAAATAATCGGATATAGCAGCAGGAGTAGCAAGGCTACGGGCCAGCATAGGACAAAAAGAATGGTCCAAAGTACGAGATTGAGGAATAATTTCATATTTATCGTTTGTTGATGTATAAAAACCATGGGAGCCATAACGGAAACCAAACCGTCTCAGGGCATTAACTTGCCCTTCACCTGCCTAAAAGTGTGCCATGTGCTTTGTCGGCTGTACAGCGTGATTTTCATACCGAGGGTGTTTTATTATCGGACATTTTTTTGGCTATAATCGGACAGTGAAAAGCGCGTAAGGGTACGGCGATAAGACAGGAAATGTACTTTGATAATGGATGTGTAAAGGTCGTTTTTTAGGTAGGGTTTGTGGTGTTTTTTCTGGTCGGATCAGTCCTATTTGACTAGTTTCAATATTTCATGAATGTTCTGCTTATTTATATTAAAATGTTTTTTAAATACTTAAAAATGTTTTACATTTGATTATCTACTTAAAATAATCATTAAGAAACTATGAAAGCTACATTTTTAAGGGCACTTTTCTTGTGCTGCGTTTTAGGGACATTTGTGTCCTGTTCAGAAGATTTGGGAGAACTTATCGTACCACCTTCAGTGGTGGGAAATTGGAAACTGGAAAGCTTGGAATATGATGTGGTCACCACAGGTATGAAGGATGGAGAAGCCTTTGTTTTAAACCATTCAGGTGAAGGGAAAGAAATCAGTCTGTCCATCGATATTAGCAATGATCCTACCAATAAATTTGTTTCGCAAGGGTGGTACCTTGTGGAGGTTCCGGCTGATTTTGATGCTACCACTTTCTCAGATGTATTTCCATTTACAGATGTGCACAAAAGCGGTACTTGGTCCAAGGAGAGCGATAAGTTGATGTATTTTAATTTCACGGGAATTCCTGTAGTCAAAGCGGAAATAATCAATTTTACCGATAAAAAATTGGTTATATCGTATGACGTTAAAGTAGATTCAGCAATCGAAGGTGTTGCCTGCATCAATACCATAAGTGGATTGTACACGTTCCAAAAGCAATAACCCAGAGACATACCATGAGCTAACTGACCATTTTTTAGGATAAGTTGGATTGTGAAGAAACGTATTTTACTTATTTTTTGGGCTGCTCCATTCAGGGGCAGCCCATTTGTTGTTTTGTTAAATAAATATTCCTAGGGTGGCGGGTCAATCTATATGTCTAGGGGAGAGGAAAGACAGGAGCAAACTGATATAGTGGTGTGATCATGACATACTCTCCATGGTTCTGGAAGATGGAGAGGTCCTGCTGTTTTTCAAAATGGATAATGCTTACCCATTGGTCAGTATAGAATTCTTGTTGTGTGTAATTGTATTGACTGGCGTATTGTTGGATCTCTGGAAGGAAGTTACGCTCCTCTGGATACGCATGTTTGAAGTAATTATAAACCAATACCGTAAATTTTTCAGGTAGTTGATTGGTGCCCGCTTTTTCCTTTAACGCGGTGAGCGAAAGTAACGGGAGGGGGGCGTTGTGGTTTTCGACAAGTACATGGCTGCTGTGAACCACAAAATCGTGGGAGATCAGTGGATTATTGCTATTGGCATTTTCAATGCTCTTTTGGAATACAGCTTTAAAGTGATCGTAGTTTTTTAGGTTTTTTTGATACGATACCGAAGCTAGAATAGGGAATAGCATCAAGACGGCCAAGCAAGGTACTTTCCACTTGATGGGTACAAATAATAAAACGACAGAAAATGCAAAATAAAACAAGGCCAACTTCCAGTCTAGCAGTCCCAATGCGACGATTCCCCCAAAAGCGATCCATAGGCTCCCGAATCTATTCCAGAAGAAATTTCCTGTCCATCGTTTAGCCTCCAGTGCGATATTGACTGACAGGGAAGGTAGTAAAATAATAAGGTGCCGTGGATTGAGATGTAGGGGATTATAAGAGGAAAAACTGGTCGTCATAAGCCAAAAACCTATTAATAGGCACAAACTAGCCGCACCAAAGATCAAGTGCAAGTCTTTGTCATGCTTAAAGGCCCTCACCATTCCCGGTACCGCTAGGACGATCCAAATCCAATAGGTCCTTTCGATAAAGGTAAGAATGGGGGTGAAGGTAAGTCTTGCAGCAGTTTCTTGCCAAGGTTTGTCATAAAAAGAGAATGCTGATACATAATGACCGTTTTCGATGCTTGTGAATCTAAAAAAAGGATCATCAAACCGTAGTTGGAAATAGCCCAAATAGGCCAATGCAATTACTGTGATACAGCAGGAGAAATAGGCATAAAATGGGCTAAGACGTTTGTTTTTGTAGTCGGCGATGAACAGTATGATTGGTAAGGGAGCCAAGAAGACAACGGTTTCTTTGGTGCAAAACCCAATGAAGAAAGCGACCGCCATCACTGCAGCTGCTGCTAGCGGCTGCCTCCTTCTGTAGATGGCACTAACGGGAATCAAACAGACCCAAAATACCAATATGATGTCTGGGTATACTTTAGGAAGAAAATGCAACAGGTAAATGGAGCTACAGAAGAATACTACAAAGGTGTCTCTGGCCAAATTAGCAGGCAAGATTTTCCAGATGAGCGTCAGGGCCAATATGCAAAAGAACAATGAAGAAATAGAGGCAAAGTGGTCATTGAAACCAAAAATATAGGATATTAACCCTGGGAGAAGGTAAGCCCCCCACCGGAAAGTGAAAATGTCTGTTCCTATGACCTGCTTCCCTTCCCAGAAATTTCTCCCTATGGTAAGGTAGGAGACGTCATCACTGAAGGTGATGCCATCATACCCAAAGTACCAAAAAACAAGTAAAAATAAGATGCCTGCCCATAGGGAATATGGAAAGGAGAAATGTGTTTGTTGTTGCATATGGTCAAAAACTAGTTCATCTTCTTTTTGGTGTACTGATAAAAAATGACAATTTGTGTCGTAAATATGGCCTTTTGTTTACAATAAGCTAAATTGCAATGGGAAATTTAACAGGAGATGAGTAAAACAAAAAGCGTTGAGCAGCAAAAGATTCTACGGGTATTCAAATTAATCAACCTATTACGTTCCAATATAGGTAAATCGGTCAATAGTTTGGCAGAAATTCTAGGTACTGACCGACGTACAGTATACCGGTACTTTAAGCTTCTGGAAGAATTGGGTTTTCGTGTAGAGAGAGTGTACGGGAAGTTCAAAATAGCTGATAGAGTCGGGCAAGATAAAAATAGTTTCTATGGGACCTTCTCGGATGATGAAGCGGGGTATTTAGTGGAGTTGATGAATAAAAGTGGTAAAAAGAACTTGCTCAAAGAATCTATCCTGGAGAAAGTACAAGTAAGGTCTGACTTTCAGCAAAGCGTATCACAGTTGTTCAATGCAAAACTGGGAAGGTTTGTGGATGAAATTGGGGATGCTATCAAGAATAAGTTTCAGGTAGTCCTCAAGGACTATTATTCCCTAAGCAGTGATTCGGTGAGTGATCGCCTCATAGAACCCGTGGTGTTTTCGAATAATTTTGAATCCGTCTATGCCCTAGAGGTGGCCAGTAAGGAGATGAAAATGTTTAAGCTGGAAAGGATCAGTGAGCTGAAGGTGAGCCAAAAACGCCACCTTTATGAAAGCCTGCACGAACCTTTGGAACAGGGGCTTTTTGGCTTTACGGGAAAAGACCAGTTTTCGGTTCGTCTTCGGCTTTCCAAAAAAGCTTACCAACTCCTTATCGAAGAGCATCCAGATGCTAAACCCTATACGTTTATGAAGGGGGTACATGAGTACTATTTTGAACGGGATGTTCCGGAATTACCGGGAATAGGCCGGTTTGTGTTGGGGCTTCCGGGAGAAATTCTTGTGGAGAAAGGTGAAGCGTTAAAAGCGTACTTGGAGCAACAAATGAAAAAGGCTGAAAACATGTTTTCAGCCTTTGAACAGGATAAAGTATAACTTGTGGTAGTTTACTTTAGCTGGATTAATTTAATTGTATTGTTTTCATCGTGTCTGAAAATCCCAAACACTTCACTTTCAGTTTCCAAAGATATTTCTAAATCATCACAAAGCGTAGAACACTCAATGGGGATTTCCCCTAACATTTTGTAGCCAAGTTCCACATTTCCGAAAGCCAATGTTGCAGGTTGGAAATCGGGGGATTTAAGCGGCAGCTCAAAGGTGATGTTAGGGCTTACCATTTCCTTTGATTCCTCAGAAAGATAAGTATACGTAGTATAATAATCATCTGTTGCCTCGTTATAAGCTTCTTTTTTTCTGATATTTATGACATAATCATAGCCCATTTCATAGTTGAAGCCATTGATGGCGTTGATAGGGATTTCTTCCCATTCCTCAGTGCCTTCTTGGTGACTGAACTGCACTTTAAGAAATAACGAAGCATTGCCAGCTTCATTGTTCTCCACCACAGGATAGTGCTTTACACTTATCGCTTCTTCCTTATGTGGCAGCTCGTTAAAGCAGCCCCAAGTGACCATGGAAAGGCCTGATATCAGAAAAACAGCCCAAAATGCCGAATTGATTTTCATTTTTTGATAGTTGATGGTAGTTATACGTTTAGTTTCAGTAAAATCAAATTTGCAAGAAGGATGCCACCGCTTGGCTAGATGAGCAAGTGAAGGCCAACAAAATATTTGAGGGGTTGACATCAATTATTCGCCACCACTGTGATATTTGTTTATTGGCAGCCGGATAATTTTTATATTCAGCCTTTACTTAAACTATATTTTATGAAAAGATCAGTACTGATTATGTTAGTAGGGTTGTGCTTTTCCTTTGGGGCAGCAGCACAGCAATTGCTCAATTCAGATTCTTCAGCTGTTTCAAGCCATCAGGTGACCATAAAAGGAAAGAAGGTCCCTTATACCGCAACAGTGGGTACCCAGCCAGTATGGGACAATGAAGGGGAAGAGGTCGCCTACCTTTTTTATACCTATTATGAACGTAGTGATGTGGATGACTTGGCGAAGCGCCCATTGGTGGTTTCTTTTAATGGAGGCCCTGGGTCTGCTTCTATCTGGATGCACATAGCTTATACTGGGCCGGTTTTGCTAAATATCGATGAGGAAGGCAACCCTATCCAGCCTTATGGTTACCAGGAGAATCCCCATTCGATTTTGGATGTGGCAGATATCGTTTATGTGGATCCTGTGAATACGGGCTATTCGAGGATTACAGATAAAGAAGCCGATAGAAAGCAGTTTTTTGGTGTTAATGCCGATGTAAACTATCTGGCAGAATGGGTAAGGACATTTGTCAATCGTCAAAACCGCTGGGCTTCACCAAAATTTCTAATTGGGGAAAGCTATGGTACTACCCGTGTTTCAGGCTTGGTAAATCGCCTCCAAAACAGTCAATGGATGTACTTTAATGGAGTAGTACTGGTGTCTCCAACTGACTTGGGCATAAACAGGGAAGGACCTGTGGCCGCCGCTAACTATCTGCCGTATTATACTGCCACAGCTTGGTACCATGGGGTGTTGGAACCTGACTTGCTAAACAAGGACCTGGATGAGATATTACCAGAAGTGGAAGCCTTTACCATCAATGAGCTTATTCCGGCAATGGTCAAAGGTGGGTTTATAGAAAAGAGTAAGAAAAAGGAATTGGCCAGTAAAATGTCCCGTTATGCTGGCTTGAGTGAAAAGGTCATCTTGGAGCATAATTTGGCCGTGCCTACTAGTTTTTTCTGGAAGGAATTACTGAGAGATCAAGGTATGACGGTGGGGAGACTGGACAGTAGGTACCGTGGGGTGGATCGACAGGATGCCGGAAGCCGCTATGATTATGATCCGGCACTTTCCAGCTGGAACCATGCTTTCGCTCCGGCCTTTAACCACTACATGATCAACGGACTTGATTTTGAAACTGATATGAATTACTTCCTTTTTGGCCCTGTGCATCCATGGGATAGAAGTGGAGACCGGACAGGTGAAAACTTACGGTCAGCCCTAGCGCAAAACCCATATCTTCATGTCATGATCCAGTCAGGGTATTTTGATGGCGGTACGGATTACTTCAACGCCAAGTATTCCATGTGGCAAATGGATCCAAGTGGAAAATTAAAGGACAGACTCTCATGGAAGGGCTACCGTAGCGGTCATATGATGTACCTGAGGTCAGAGGATCTGGAAAAAGCCAATGACGATATTAGGGAATTTATCAAGAAAGCCATTCCTGAAGAAGGAACCCCGGCAAAGTATTAAGCCTATTTATCAAAAAAGCTGTCTCGATAAAATGGATCAAGGCAGCTTTTTTTGGTTGTAGGCCTTTTCAAAATCATCTAAACTGCTGATGTGCTCATCAAAACCCATAAATTCACCCAGCTTACCGTAGATATATTCTTTGGTTTTGCCAGCAGCACGAAGGCCTTTAACGGAAGTGCTTCCGGCACTTTTGGAGAGTTTTTTACCGCCGGATTCCTCTACCAATGGATGATGGTAAAAAAGGGAGCTGTTAAAAGTGCTTGTTGGTAATTGATTGGCCAAGAACAGCTGTGCCCAACTGGAGTCATAGAGGTCCTTACCGCGGACGACCAAGTTGATGCCAAAATGGATGTCGTCCACGACAGAGGCCAGCTGATAGGCTGGAGCACCGTCTTTTTTTCTGATGACGAAGTCCTGCATAACAGCAGGTAATTTTCTTGAAACACCTTCGTTTTCGTCCTTCATGAACAACTGCTCTTGGTTGGTTTTTATTCGCCAATTGACTGTTTTTTGAGACAGATCAAGGTTCTTTGGTCGGCAAGTTCTCGGGTATATTCCATTCGAGGCCGTTTGAGATATTTCCTTTCTACTGCAATTGCAGGCATAGACAAGTTTTTTTTGCACCAATTGCTCCAAAGCGTCATGGTAGAGCCCCATGCGGTGAAGTTGGGAATAACGATCTTGGTATTCTTTTTCATTTTTCGGACCATATTGCCAAGGAATCTCCATGAACCAAAGGGTTTCAAAAATGTCTTTAATGTATTCATTTTTCACCCGGTTTTGGTCTAAGTCATCAATCCTTAGCATGATGTTGGCACCGTGTTTTTGGGCCAGTGCATAGGTAATAGCAAAAGATAGTACATTGCCCAAGTGTAAGTAGCCACTTGGAGTAGGCGCTATTCGGGTAAGTTGTTGTTTTGAAGGGTTTGTGTGCACTTTTATAAGAAGTATTCTGGTTTAGGAACCAAAATATAACGCCTTTTTGGTAATTGATTTACTGGAATTGCCGATGAATTGTTATACTTTACTACTTTCGGGATAATGTAACACCTATAACAGCCTGTATGCATTAGGAGTCGTTATAGATCATAATAGATCGGCTAATGGATCTCCTCGGCTTAATATAGAAGTAGGTTTTCTAATGCGTTTAGCGGGTTTAAACTAGAAATAAAAGAGATGGAAAACGATTTGAAATTGGCCGTGCTGATAGACGCGGATAATATACCTTCCGGATATGTCAAGGAAATGATGGAAGAAATCGCCAAATATGGCAATCCCACGGTAAAACGGATTTATGGTGACTGGACACAGCCCAATTTGGCAAAATGGAAAGGGGTGCTTTTGGAAAATGCCATTACGCCCATGCAACAATACAGCTATACCACTGGCAAAAATGCCACTGACTCGGCGATGATCATTGATGCGATGGATATTCTTTATTCAGAAAGGGTAGATGGATTTTGTATTGTTTCGAGTGACAGTGATTTCACCAAATTGGCCACCAGGCTTCGAGAGGCCAGTATGAAGGTCATCGGAATAGGAGAGAAAAAGACGCCAACGCCTTTTATCGCTGCCTGCGATAAGTTCGTCTATCTGGAAATCTTAAAACAAGAAGAAAAGAAAGAATCGCGGCCTACAGCTGGAGCTCCCAAGCAAAAAAATCCGGGTGTAGATCAAGTGACCACAAAAGTCATCAAGCTGATCGCCAATACTATTTCAGACTGTGAAGATGATGATGGATGGGCGTATTTGGGAGATGTTGGTAATTTGCTTCAGAAGAAACAGCCGAATTTTGATTCCAGAAATTACGGGTTCCAGAAACTCACTCCGATGATCAATTCCGTCGACAAGTTTGAAATAGAGCAACGGGAAGGGCAGCGGGGCCGGCACAAGTTGATTTATGTAAGAAATAAGAAATGATCGCCGGTAATAGCGGTGTAAACCATTAAAATATCCGAAATATATTACCTGACCTATGAAATCTTCGTGTAATTTTACAGGAGAAAAGTGTTCGTCAGGGCAGTCTGCTATTTCGTGACTTCTGGCACCTTTTTTGGTTAATTAGGATGAAACAATTATACTATTAATATGCTAAAACGGATATCAGTTTTATTATTTGCAGGCTTGTTCTTTTATAGCTGTGCCACTGTCCCGCTCAGTGGCAGGAAGCAGCTCAGCCTGGTAGACAATTCGGAAGTCTTGCCTATGTCCTTCCAACAATATAATGAAGTAAAAGGTGAAAGTAAGGTAGTGACCGGCACGGAGGATGGCGAAAGTGTGGTGAGGGTCGGGAAACGTATTGCTTCGGCAGTAGAAAGATACCTCAATGACAACGGTCATGGAGAAATTTTGAATGGTTTTGAGTGGGAATTTAACCTTATTCAGGACGATCAGGTAAATGCTTGGTGTATGCCAGGAGGTAAGGTGGCTTTTTATACAGGTATTATGCCTGTCTGTCAAGATGAAGCCGGTATAGCAGTGGTAATGGGACATGAGGTGGCACACGCTATTGCCAGTCATGCCAGAGAGCGAATGTCCCAAGGGATGGTCGCCAATGGACTTCTTGGAGGAGTGCAGGCAGCCATGGGGCAAAATCCGACCTTGACAGAGTCGATCTTTATGCAGGCAGTCGGTATGGGCAGCCAAGTAGGTATGCTGAAATTCTCTAGAGACCAAGAGCTGGAAGCCGATCAATTGGGATTGATCTTTATGGCAATGGCAGGATATGACCCTAGAGTGGCTCCTGAATTTTGGCAGCGAATGGAGGCCAAGTCCAGTGGTGAAGCTCCACCCGAGTTCTTGTCTACCCACCCCGGGCCAAATCGAAGAATAGATGAGCTGAACAACCAAATGCCGGAGGCATTGAAATACTATAAGAACTGATCCGCTCAAGGTGAAGATCACTGAATGGAGAAGCCAAAGCCTGAAAATGCTTTGGCTTTTTTTTATGCGTTGATAAAAATATATGCATACCCGTAATGACACCAGTACTCACAGAAACCACGGAAATCTCAGAAAAGTCTTCTTTCATTCTGGGTGTTCTGTGCGTTCCGTGAGAAATAAGACCTACTGGTAAGAAAGCGTATAATTAAATAAAAATATCACTGAAATCAGGGACGGTGATTGCTGGTTATTTTTGTTATTTGACACAGGAAGTTTAGAAATTAAAATTGATATGAAATGAAGATAAACCAGCTGGTCTTGGTCGTTTTTATGGTGGGCAGTTCTTTCGCCTCTTTTGGCCAAAAATTAAAAGAAGATAAGAAGTTATTGGCAGGGTTAAATGTCCTGATGGAGGATTTTGAGGGGACAGCAGGAGTCTATGTGGAGCACCTTCCTTCCGGGAAATTTGCAGCGATCAATGCAGACACTGTTTTCCCGACGGCAAGTATTGTGAAGATTCCTATATTGGTTGGAGTTTTTGATAAGATCGAAAAGGGAGTACTGAGTTACCATGAACCGCTGGTATATAGGGATTCGCTCAAATACGGCGGGTCAGGCTTGATGCAGTTTTTTGATGACAGTACCAAGACCGATCTCAGCACTTTGCTAGCCCTTATGATCACCTACAGTGACAATACCACCTCTCTTTGGAATCAAGCTTTGGCCGGTGGAGGGGAGACTATTAATCCGATTATGGATAAATACGGCATGGAGTTTACCCGCGTTAATTCCCGTACCCAGGGCAGGAAGGAGAACTGGGAAAAATACGGTTGGGGACAGACCACCCCTCGGGAAATGGCCACGTTACTCAAGAAGATCAGAAAAGGAGAAATCATCAGCCCAGCCGCTTCAGAACGCATGTACCGACTAATGACCAATGTGTACTATGATGATTACGCACTTTCGCAGATCCCTCCTTACATCCAGACGGCGGCCAAACAAGGAATGGTCAATGCCTCTCGCTCCGAGCTGGTGATGGTCAACGCTCCCCATGGTGACTATGTGTTTTATATTGCTACTAAAAACAACAAAGATACCCGCTGGGAACCTGACAATGCGTCTTGGGTGTTGGCCAGGGAAGTATCCGCTTTTTTATGGCAGTATTTTGAACCAAGGGATAACTGGAGGCCCGCTGAGGGAAGTGAGAAATATCATGAAGGATTAGCTTATTAGAGATGAAAAAAATAGATGTTGAGTTGGTCAGTATCCAGTTTGGGGTGGAGAAGATGGATGTGACAGCTATCCACCATTACCTATCCGAGATATCGTATTGGGCACGCGGAATCAGCTCGGACAAGGTAAAACTGTCCATAGAAAATTCTTTTTGTGCAGGAGCATTTTATGGGAACAAGCAGGTTGGTTTCGTAAGGGCTGTTACGGATTATTCCACCTTTGCTTGGATATCAGATGTATATGTCCTTGAGGAATTTGCAGGTGAGGGAATTGGAAAGAAAATGTTGGGTGAGTTTTTTGCCCAAGAGTGGTTTGGCGAAGTTCGAAGGATCATGCTGGCCACCAAAGATGCCCATTCGCTGTATGAGCAGTTTGACTTCACGGCACTTGACAGGCCAGAAATGCTTATGCAGGTGTTGAGCGATAAGTTTACACTTTTGTGAAAAAGAAGCTGTACCACTTTTAGAAAATCTGTCATTTTAAGTGGAAACAGCTCCTGTATTCTGTTAATTGCTAAGATTCCTGTACTTTGTAATTTCCAGGCACCAATCCAAATGACCTTACCATTCTGTTCCAAGAATTGATCTGAATGACTTCCAGCGTGAGCATGGCAATTTCAGCCTGACTGAAGTGTTTTTTTAGCTTGTCATGTATGGCGTCACTTTGTTGTTCGGACGGCATATGGGTGAGCAGTTCAGCAAACTCCAAAACCGCCTGCTCTTTAGCCGAATAATAAGGTGTTTCTCTCCAGGCAGTTAGCGATATCAACCGAAGTGGACTGTCCCCGGCATGGATCGCTTCCTTATAATGCATGTCAATACAATAGGCACAGCTATTGATCTGCGAAACCCTCATCTTGATCAAGCCTTTCAGCGTGGGAGGCAAGCCATTCTTGTCCAGATAGTTTTGTGTCTGTTTTAGTGATTCATAGAGCCCTTTGGGCAGGTCCTTTTGTGCAATGCGCTCTTTCATACTATTAAGTTATTGGTCCTGCCCTAATGACACTCTTCTACTGATTATGTGACAGCTTGGGACGTTTTTTCTGCAGAAAAATCAACTTGTCAGGATTACGGATAAAAAATATCTGGGCAACCCTGTTTCCGTCGAATACCATTACCTGGCAATTGATCACGCGGCCTTCAGGAGAAAGGTACAGCAAGGCCGGGGTATGGTTAATGGTAACTAATTGGATGGTAATGTGCTGGTAAAATTTTTTATATAGCCCTTGTAGCATAGCCATAACGTTGCTTTTTCCAAAGATTGGTTTGGTGCCGGCAGGTACCTTCCCTCCACCATCGGAAGTGAGCGATATATCCTCCAACAGGAGCTTTTCAAGGGCTTCGGCATCCGCATTTTGAATGGCAGATAGGTATTCCTTCAGGTTGTTATGATCAAGTGTGCTTGCGTGCGAGGGGAAGTGGCCCTTTAGTTTCTTTTTTGCACGTGAAAGGGATTGTCTGGATACCTCGGGAGTGATGTTCAATGTCTGACATATTTCCTTGTGGCTGTATCCAAAGGCTTCCTTTAGCAAGAAAATTGCTCTTTGTCTTACCTCTAGTTTTTCGAGCAAAAGAATCATTGAATAGCTGAGAATGTGGTCATGAGAAGGGGTTTCCGTTAGAACAGGTTCTGGTAGCCAGTCATTTGGATAAGATGCAATAGCCCCCTTCAGTTTTTTCTTTTGGTTAATGGCGTGGTTAATGACCATACGAATAAGGTAGGCTTTCTCATTTTTAATCAAGTTTTTATCGATAGTCAAATACCGCTCGTAAACATCCTGTACCACATCCTCAGCATCCATGGCGGCCCCTAAAATATTATAGGCATAGGTGAAAAGTAAAGGACGGTAACTCTCCATAACGTAAACTAGTTTATTCTTTTTGCAAATTACGGGAGTTTTTAGGTTCTCAAGATCGCGGGATGATTTTTTTTAAAATTAAACTATAAGAAGTTATATTTTGCTTAAATTTTATTAATATGACAAAAGTCATGTTTTCTAACTACTATTTGGGGTTACTTTTGTCACACCAATTATTTAATAAAGGAGACTGTCATGAGTAAAAAAAATACACCGTGTGAGCTCTGCATAAGTAGGAAATTTTCCTTGTTTTCGGATTTGGCCGATGAGCATTTATGTAGTTTGTCAGAAAGTAAAAATTTGATAACCCATCAAAAAGGACAAGTGCTCTTTTATGAAGGGACAAAACCCTTGGGGATTTTTTGCATAAGTTCAGGGATTGTCAAGGTATATAAGACCGCCTCTAACGGTAAGGATCAAATCATAAGGCTTGCCCAAAAAGGGGATTTTCTGGGATATACCTCCTTGCTTGGCGAGGACGTGTATTCCAATTCAGCCTCTATTGTCGAAGATGCTAATATTTGCTTTATCCCTAAGGAAACATTCCTGAACATTCTATCAAAAGATAATAATTTTCAAAAGCGGTTGACCAAATCCATCTGCCAATCATTAGGGCTAATGGAAGAAAAGCTAACTGATGCCACCCAAAAGACTATTCGTGAGCGGTTGGCTTTTACGCTCCTGAAACTTAGTGATTCCTATGGGATAGATGGTGGAAAGAACCAAAAAATCAACCTCAACCTGTCCCGAGAGGAAATTGCGGGGCTGGTTGGTACGGCCACGGAAACAGTTATTAGACTGTTGTCTGAATTTAAGAAAGACCAAATGGTAACTTTTGAGGGTAAAAAGATCATTGTGCTGGATAGGGATGCATTAATACGTCTTTCGGATTTTTATCAAAGTTAAATTTTTTCAAATTATCCATTTAATAAGTATAAGTTTTGATAAAGGGATGTCAGAGTAGGGGGGCGTTGCTGAGATTTCGGTTCCCTGATAATTGGGGTAGTTTCCCATGAATGTTAGCTGAACCATTTATCCCTTCCTTTGGTGGGGTAATAGTTTGTTCTTATCAAAGAAGAAATTATTGATAGTCCTTAAATCAATCGCCATTTATATTATACCTATAGTATTTTTTAATTGCCTAGAAATCATACTAGAAACGGTAAAATCAAAGAGTGTTTTACCTTGTTCAAAAGGTGTTTTTTGGTATGTAAGTGATTATAGTCATGTTTGGTGATGGGGATGCATCATCTCTTTTTGATGGTCCAAGAGGTACCTTTGTCAAGGTAGCAAAATGGATTATAATGACGGGAAAATATTTAGAACTAGGTGAAAACTCAAACAGTTTTTGGTCGGCCTTGAAGAAGGATGAACTTCCTTTTCAGCCAAGTGTACTAGACCTTATGGGCAGTGAATTCATCAATCAACCCCAGCCGAAACTACTAGTTGGTAAAATGGCTAACCTATTTTCTTTGTATAAGCAAGAGATCCTTCAGGCTTATAAATTGAAGTGCCGATTAGGCTTGCCTGTGGTGATTTTTGATAAAAAAATTTCACTTGAAAAAATCCTGTTACACTATGATGGGAAAGAACAGTCAGCGAGAAATATCAAGTATTTCGTTTCAATGTTTGAGAATGAATTAAAGCAAAGCCAGGTAACCATCATTTCTCCTGATTTTATTCCCAAGTCCAGAATCCCGAAAGAAGCGTCCCTAGTTCAGTTATTGTCAAAAAAGTCCAGTGAGACGAGTTTTATAAAGTTCAATTTTACCCAAATCGAACAATTTTGGAATTATGGTATGAGAGAAAGATATACTATGATCGTAACATCTAAGAATTATATGGAAGAATTCATAGAATTATCAGGCTTGCTTTGCAAAGAAAAACATGAAGATGTAAATAATTGCCTAAGTATCTATCTGGTCTAGTAATTTTTGATAAATAATTTGCATTTAAATGCTTGATTATTGCTTTTTATATTTAATTTAAGATGTAACCATGATGTATATGAAGCCAATTGATAATAATATTTTTGAGTTGTGTTATCATTGTGGTGAAAAATGCCAAGAAGAGTCCCTGAACTTTGATGAAAGAAATTTTTGCTGTCCAGGGTGTAAGTTGGTATATGAAGTACTTCAAGAGCACGACCTTTCCAGCTATTATGACTATGGCTCCCGCCCTGGTACCCGCCAGTCAGCACTGGGTCATGCATCAAACCAATTTGATTACCTGGACGAACCTGAGGTCATCCAAAAACTGGTTGATTTTTCGAATGATAAAGAAACTCATATCACTTTTAAAATCCCAGCCATCCACTGTGCCTCCTGTATTTGGTTGCTGGAAAACCTCCACCAACTGAAAGATGCTATTTTTTATTCTCGTACTGACTTTGTAAAAAAGGAATGTCAGATAAAATTTTATACCTCAAGAACCAGTCTTAAAGAAGTCGTAAAGCTCCTTTTTAAGATCGGGTATATGCCGACCATTGACCTGTCCAGTTATAGTAATGAGAAAGAGGTCTCCCAAATAGATAAGAGGCTGATTTATAAGTTAGCTGTTGCGGGATTTTGTTTTGGGAATATGATGTTTTTCAGCTTGCCCGAATATTTTAGTGAAGTGACCTTGCTGGAAGAGCAGTTCAGAGGGCTCTTTGGATACCTTAATTTGGCGCTGTCCTTGCCGATTGTATTTTATGCCGCCACTGACTACTATAGGTCGGCTTGGTTTGCCCTCAAGAATAAAACCGTCAATATGGATGTGCCCATTGTCATGGGGATTGCCGCTTTATTTTTTTACAGTTTGTTTGAGGTGTTTGGAGGAGGAACAGGCTACCTGGATTCTTTGGGTGGATTGATTTTCTTTTTATTGATTGGTAAATATTATCAGCAAAAGACCTACGATACCCTGTCGTTTGATCGGGATTACACTGCTTATTTTCCATTGGCGGTCACTAGGATGAAGCAGGAGAGAGAGGAGGTAGTCTCATTGCCCAAGCTTCAAGTTGGAGATACCATCAAAGTAAGAGGAGGGGAGTTGATTCCAGCAGACAGTCTACTGATCCAGGGCGATGCGCAGATTGATTATAGTTTTGTGACAGGAGAGGAAATCCCCGTGTCAGTGCGTAAAGGACGTGTGATCTATGCAGGGGGAAGGCAGCAGGCAGGAGCCTTGCTCTTAAATGTCCAGAAAGAGCCTTCCCAAGGATACTTGACAGGGCTGTGGAACCATGATAGTTTTAAAGAAGTACAGCGGGAAGACCTCAGTACATTGGCCAATAAAATAAGCGGCAAATTCACCGTGGCCATACTGGTGATCGCGTTGGCGACCTTTGTTTTTTGGAGCGTTAGCGATATGGCTTTTGCGGTCAAGGCTTTTTCCAGTGTACTCATTGTGGCTTGTCCTTGTGCATTGGCACTTTCTACGCCTTTTACATTAGGAAATACCCTGCGGATTATGGGCAATAAGAAGTTTTTTCTAAAAAACGGACAGGTCATCGAGCAATTGGCAGGTACTACCGATTATGTCTTTGACAAAACTGGGACGCTGACTGATCCAGGCTTGGCTCAAGTGGAATTTATAGGGGAAGTTCTTCCTGAAGAGCTAAAGAGTGCCATTAAAATGATGGTAGGCCAATCTTCCCATCCCCTAAGCCATCGCATAAACAGCTGGCTTCCCCGATATGAACCAGTGTATATAGAAGGTTTTGAAGAGCAGGTAGGTAGCGGGTTAGAAGCGATTTATCAGGGTGATATAGTTCGGCTGGGATCACCTGAATGGCTGGGATTAGGAAAGATCAAGAGCCTAGATGGAGGTAATAGGGTATATGTGGCCATTAACGGAAAAGTGATCGGCTATTTCCATGTGCTCAGCACCTTGAGAAAGGGTGTGACCCAAACCATTCAGGATCTACAATCCAGTGGGAATGTCCATGTGCTTTCAGGAGACAAGACCACAGATGCCAAAAAACTAAAGGAGTTATTGGGAGCAGCGGTGATCTTTAATTTTGACCAGAGTCCGATGGATAAGCTGGAATACCTACGTAAGCTCAATACCAAGGGGAAAAGCACGGTGATGATAGGAGATGGGTTGAATGATGCCGGGGCATTGCAGGCCAGTACAGTGGGGATCGCGGTGACGGATCAGGCGACCTATTTTTCCCCTGCCAGTGACGCAATCATGGATGTGGAGGTCCTTTCTCAGTTACCTGCTTTTTTGAGTTTGGCCCGTAGTAGCAAGCAGGTGATCATCGCCAGTTTCATCATCAGTTTTCTCTACAATATAGTAGGAATCAGCTTGGCCGTACAGGGACTTTTGAGCCCGGTGGTTTGTGCAGTCTTGATGCCGCTGAGCAGTATTTCTATTGTGGCGTTTACCTCGGTTTCGATGAATTACCTGGCCTATAGAAAGGGCTTAAAGAACAATTGGCTATGGAAGTAATATTTGTTTTGATAGGCATCAGTTTGATTTTGGCAGTGACGTTCTTGGTCCTCTTCATCAGGGCATTGAAGTCAGGGCAATATGACGATACATACACACCGTCCGTAAGGATGCTTTTTGATAAAAACAAACAGTCAGATACACGCAAACGAACAACTAAATCTAAGTAAATATGTCAGAACCACTACTGGAAAAGTTCAGTTACGACAATAAGATCGTAAAGTACTTTGGAGCTGCCACCATCATATGGGGCGTAGTCGGGATGCTGGTTGGAATTTTGGCCGCCACCCAGCTTTTTCTTCCTGAGGCCAATTTAGGAAACCAATACACCACTTTTGGTAGGATACGTCCGTTGCACACCAATGCGGTGATCTTTGCCTTTGTGGGCAATGCGATTTTTGCAGGGGTGTATTATTCCATGCCGCGGCTGCTCAAAGCCCGGATGTGGAGCGACACCCTCAGCTGGGTCAATTTCTGGGGATGGCAGCTGATCATCTTGTCAGCAGTGATAACGCTTCCCCTAGGACTGACTACCTCAAAAGAGTATGCAGAACTGGAATGGCCGATTGATATTGCCATTGCTGTGGTGTGGGTGGCTTTTGGTGCCAATATGATCGGTACCTTGATCAAGCGAAGGGAACGTCACATGTACGTGGCCATTTGGTTTTACTTGGCGTCTTTCGTGACAGTAGCAGTGCTGCACATCTTCAATTCACTTGAACTGCCTGTTTCCCTGTTTAAGAGTTATTCGGCCTATGCTGGCGTTCAAGATGCTTTGGTACAGTGGTGGTACGGGCATAATGCTGTGGCTTTTTTCCTGACCACTCCCTATCTGGGATTGATGTACTATTATTTGCCCAAGGCAGCTAACAGACCGATTTATTCATATAAACTGTCCATTATCCACTTTTGGGCACTGATCTTTATTTATATCTGGGCTGGTCCGCACCACTTGCTCTATACAGCATTGCCCAACTGGGCGCAAGTACTTGGTGTGGCTTTCTCGATCATGCTGATAGCTCCTTCATGGGGCGGCATGGTGAATGGACTGCTGACCTTGAGAGGTGCTTGGGACAAGGTGCGGGTAGATCCCGTGTTGAAGTTTATGGTGGTGGCCGTAACCGCCTATGGGATGGCCACTTTTGAAGGCCCCCTGCTTTCGCTCAAAAGCGTCAATGCCATCGCCCACTACACGGACTGGATCGTGGCGCACGTCCATATTGGTGGGTTGGGCTGGAATGGTTTCCTGACGTTCGGTATGCTCTACTGGCTATGGCCGAGGATGTGGAATACCAAGCTATATTCCATCAAGCTGGCCAATGCCCACTTTTGGCTAGGTACACTAGGGATACTGTTCTATGCGCTGCCGATGTATGTGGCCGCGCTGACACAGAGTTTGATGTGGAAAGAATTTAACGAGATGGGCAGATTGGCTTATCCCAACTTCCTGGAAACTACCTTGGAGATAGTGCCGATGTACATGTTCAGGGCGTTCGGTGGTGTGCTTTATTTAAGTGGTACGCTGATCATGATCTATAATCTAGTGAAGACGACCAAGATGGGTACATTTATCGCCGAAGAACCGGATGAAGCTCCCGCGCTGACCAAGCCCGTAGCCAAGAAAGGCGAGTACTGGCACCATGTCTGGGAGAGAAAACCGATCTTCTTTACTGTTTTGGCGACGGTGGCCATTTTGATTGGAGGAGCCATAGAGATCATCCCGACCATTCTGGTCAAGTCCAATGTGCCAACCATTTCAAGTGTGGAGCCTTACACGCCGCTAGAGCTGCAGGGACGGGACATTTACATCAAAAATGGTTGTGTAGGATGTCATTCCCAAATGATCCGCCCATTCCGTTCAGAAACGGAGCGATACGGGGAGTATTCCAAAGCAGGTGAATTTGTCTATGACCGACCATTCCTTTGGGGCTCCAAACGAACGGGACCCGACCTGCACCGTGTAGGAGGTAAGTATCCAGATAGCTGGCATTATCACCACATGCTGGATCCTCGAACGATGTCGCCTGGTTCGACGATGCCAGCCTATGACTGGATGATCACCGAGATGATGGACCATGAGGACCTACCTGCCAAAATCCGTACACTACAAAAACTAGGTGTGCCCTATCCGGAGGGATACGCAGAAGGCCCCGCCATGGAGGACCTGAACCAGCAAGCCAATACCATTACGGCTGGGCTGAAGGAGGCGAATATTGAGGTAATGCCCCATTCGGAAATCGTGGCATTGATTGCTTACTTACAGCGATTGGGTACCGATATCAAAAAGCTGGATGCACCTACTGAATCGGCCAGCGAGGCAAAATAAACCAAAACAATTATGCAAAAGGAAATATTAAGTTCGATCGAAAACGTAGAGGTATACCCCATCATTTCACTACTGGTCTTTGTACTTTTCTTTGTAGGTATGGGATGGTGGGTATTGCGCACGGACAAGCAATACATAGAGCACATGAAATCCCTGCCAATGGATGAGGGTCACCAAAATGAAGAAAGCCATGAGAAGAAATAAAATAGCATTATTGACCACTATTATGGGATTAGCTTCTTCCACAGCTTTTGCCCAAGAAGCAGAGGAAGCCAGTTTTTGGGCGGCCTTGGGGACCATGGACAGCAGTGAGCTGATGCTGTTGCTGATGATTATGGTGATGCTGGGCGTGCTGGTAATGTTGCTCATACTTATGATTTACCTGATGTCCTTTATCGTGACGCTTCTCAAACAGGAGAATCCAGAACTGGCCAACCAACCCAGCTGGTGGGAGCGCTTCAACGAGCGTTTTGTGTCCGGTAAACTCAAGCCAGTGGAGGAGGAAGAGGATATCATGCTGAGTCATGATTATGACGGCATTCGGGAGTTGGATAATTTCATGCCTCCTTGGCTTAGCTATTTATTTTATGGTTCTACGATAGCTGCCATCTTCTATTTGATCAATTATTCAGCCATCGGATGGGGCAAGACACCCGAAGAAGAATACCAAGCTCAGCTCGCAGCAGAGGAAATAGCGGCCGAAAAACGCAAGGAGATGGCCTTGGCTTCTATTGATGAAAGTAACGTAGAGATGGACCAATCGGAGTTTGTCCTTATAGCTGGTGCTACAGTGTACCAAAATAACTGTGTGGCCTGCCATGCCGCCGATGGTGGCGGAGGAGTAGGACCAAATTTCACAGATCAATATTGGATACATGGAGGAAGCATCAAGGATGTCTTCAAGACGGTGAAATATGGAGTGCCTGACAAAGGAATGATTCCTTGGCAGGACCAGCTCAGTCCCGAGGAAATCATGCAGGTATCTAATTTTATACTGTCACTGAAAGGTACCACTCCGGCCAACCCTAAAGAACCACAAGGTGAGCTTTATGTTCCTGAAGGAGATGATGGTGGTGAAACGGCGGCTGACTCAGCCGTGGTGAAAACAGCTTCCGAAACAGAAGACGCATAAAATAACCAATCACAATGAGTGAAAAGCAGCAACATGACCAAGAAGCTTTTAGGGATTCGTTGTCCACGGTAAAGTCCGATGGTGGACGTAACTGGATCTTTCCCAAAAAAGTCACGGGGTTTTTCTATCGGTGGAGAACCTGGCTTTCTTGGCTATTGTTGGGTGTCCTGTTTGCTGGGCCTTTTCTGAAAATTGATGGTGAGCCTTTCCTTCTTCTCAATGTTTTTGAACGGAAGTTTGTCATCTTTGGTCAGGTGTTCTGGCCTCAGGATACCTATATTTTGCTCTTTCTGCTGCTCATTTTGTGTGTGTTTGTCATACTCTTTACCGTTGTCTTTGGGAGGGTGTTTTGTGGATGGATCTGTCCGCAAACACTTTTTATGGAGATGGTTTTTCGCAAGATCGAATACTGGATCGAAGGCGATGCCAATCAGCAACGGAAACTCAATGCCATGCCTTGGAACAGGGAAAAGGTAACCAAAAAGGGGATAAAAATGGCGATCTTTTCAGTGATATCGCTGCTCATTGCCCATACCGTCATGGCGTACTTGATAGGGATCGAAAAGACCCTAGAGACGGTCAGTCACCCGCCAAGTGAAAACTTGGCGGGTTTTATGGGGCTGCTGTTTTTTGCGGGGGTATTCATGTTGGTATTTAGTCTGTTTAGGGAACAGGTGTGCACAGTGGTATGTCCGTACGGTAGACTCCAAGGGGTGTTGCTGGATACCAATTCCATTAATGTCACCTATGACTATGTAAGGGGCGAGCCCCGTGGTAAGATCAACAAGAAACAAACCGATGCCCCACCAAAAGGGGACTGTGTCGACTGTACATTATGTGTGCAGGTCTGTCCCACGGGAATCGATATCCGAAACGGTATCCAGATGGAATGTGTGAATTGCACCGCCTGTATGGATGCCTGTGACGAGGTCATGGAAAAAGTCCATCGCCCCAAAGGCCTGATCAGGTATGCTTCCGAAAATAGTATCGTAGAAGGCCGTCAGAAATTGATCACGCCTAGGGTAATGGGGTATTCGGCAGTATTGGTGCTGTTGATTGGTGCATTTGTGGGGCTATTGATGATGAGAACGGAGCTTTCGGCCACCATCACGCGCTTTAGGGGGATGACCTACCAAGAGCGTACTGATGGCCAGATAAGCAATTTATACGAAGTGACCTTCATCAATAAGACGTTCGAAGAACAGCACGTACAAATAAAAGCAGAAGATGACCGATTTCATCTAGAGGCCAATGATGAGGGCAACTGGATCTTGGAAGGGCAGTCCAAACTGGAAGGTAGGTTTTTCTTGGTGATCCAAGGAGCGGATGTCCATGAGATCAATGAGAAGGTAACCCTTTTGCTATTACAAAATGGAAAAGAAATCGATAGGGTTTCGACCAATTTTATGGCTCCATTGCCAGATTGAAAATTTAACTGAAGAAAAAATGAACTGGGGAACAGGAATAGTATTGTTTTTTGTGGTGTTTGTATCGTTCCTATTTACCATGGTGGGCATCTGCATGAAGCAGGATGATCTCCACTTGGTAACCAACAATTACTATGAGGAAGAAATCAAGTACCAAGAGCAAATAGAAAAAGCCTCCAATGCCGCAATGCTCGATCATGAAGTGATGGCGTTTGATGTAGGCGAGAAGAAAATCATGGTTCACTTGGAAAAAGGAGCAAAAGGAACTCTATGGCTCTTCAGGCCTTCTGATGCCCGACTGGACCAGAAGGTACCGCTGTTATTTGATACTGGTAAAGAGCAATCTGTAAGCCTTCGTGAGCTGAAAAGCGGTTATTGGAAAGTGAAATTGGCTTGGGAGAAAGACGGTGTGGCGTTTTATGAAGAGAAGAAAATCACACTCTGATGATTTGGACAGCGCTGATATTGGGTTTTTTGGGATCATTCCACTGCCTGGGGATGTGTGGTCCTATTGCGCTCGCTGTTTCAGCGGCTGATTCCAAAAGTTTTTGGTGGCGGAAGCTCTGGTATAATTTGGGAAGGACGCTTACCTATGGTGCCTTGGGGCTTTTGATAGGCTTTGTCGGACAGGGCTTCCAACTGGTAGGACTCCAGCAGTGGGTATCTATTTTGTTAGGAGGAGTGATCATTATTTTCGCTTTGCTGTATAAGCGTAGTGAGCGGGCACTGGCCAGTGGAGGCATGTATGGCTTGGTCGCCAAGGTCAAATCCTCTTTGGGCTATTGGCTAAAAAAAGGTGGTACTACGGCCTTTTTTATGACTGGTCTGGTGAACGGTTTTTTGCCTTGTGGTATGGTATATATTGCGTTATTGGCCTCGTTGGCCTTGTCAAACCCTTGGCAAGGAGCCATGTACATGGTGGCTTTTGGGCTTGGCACACTTCCGTTGCTATTTCTATTGATGGTCGGAAGTGATGTTTTTTCGCCGATGTGGAGGCAGCGACTCTTTAAGATGATGCCCTATTTTGCCGTTTTGATAGGGGTACTTTTTATTTTTAGAGGATTAGGATTGGGGATACATTTTTTAAGTCCGGAATTGGGCGGTTTTGACCTGACTGCGGGAGCTTCGGAGATGACCATTTGCAAATAATGGTAGGAGGGACTTTACTGAACGATTGGTAAAAGATAATTTGGGGATAAATGGCAGGGCAAACGCATTAAGTATATTGAAGGGAAACTTCGTGTAGGTTAGGTATTATCCGTGCCCCTCCGTAAACTAACATGATTTTTTGGTAAATTATTGAATACTTTCAGTTTAGCACGCAACCTGAAGCCAGCATGTGTTGTATAGGCTGGCGCAACCCTTTTCGAAAAAGTGGATCAAGATCTATCCAAATCGCTCATAACTGGACTTTGTGAAAATAACACAAAATCCCAAGAGCTGCTTTATCGGCAGTTTTACAGCTATGGTATGAGTGTATGCTTACGGTACACTTCCAGCAGGGAAGAGGCGGTGGAAGTGTTGCATGATAGTTTTATGAAAGTGTTCACCAAAATCCATCAATATGATCAAAACCAAGCGTTTAAGAGTTGGTTTAGGCGGATCCTGATCAATACTGCAATCAACCATTACAAACGCGAAAATAAGCATTGTAATAAAACGGAGACGCTCGGTAGCGCCATTCAGGTGAAAGGGAATGAAGGGGATGCCGTGGCTCAGCTGAATTACCAAGAGATGATCCAAGTGATCCAGCAATTGTCACCTGTGTATAGAACGGTTTTTAACCTGTTTGTAATCGAAGGTTATGGGCACGATGAAATTGCCGAAAAGCTGGGGATTTCCGAAGGGACATCTAAGTCCAACCTTTTCAGGGCAAGGGCAAAATTAAGGGAACTACTAACAAGAAATCATGAAAAAGGACTGGCGAAATATGAGCGATAAGGAGCTGGATGATTTCTTTAAGCAGCAATCTGAACAGCCCGACATCCCATTTGTCCCTGAGGATTGGGACAAAATGAAGCGGCAACTTGCCTCTTCATCAGCTAACGGTGCCGCTAGACCTTGGTATAAGCGCGGAGGAATGTGGCTGGGACCCTTGCTACTGCTGTTGTTGGTCGGAGGATGGATGACTTGGAGTCTTGGTGATTTTGAAAATGAGTCAATTGGCACAGTGGAAATTAGTGCTGAAGCACCCCTCGCCACCAATAAGGAAAGTGGAAAGAAACAGGTAGATGCCGATAAAGTATTGCAGGGAGACCAATCTAGAAAGGTCGGTAAATCCGTAAATAACAGTAGTCAAGATGAAAGTGATGGAGACGGTTATGGGGCATTTTCAGCGGATCGCACATCTAAAGCGAAAGGGGGAAATCCCAAAAACACCATTCAGGATGAAAATGGACGATTGATGAAGGAGGCTATTTTGTCACCGGTTAGAGGTGTGGCGGATATTCCGGTTCCAGAGTTTGGGGTACAGTGGATGCTTGATAATGGGAAGTATGCTCTTCCATTAGAAAGTAACCATGTTAGGGAGCCTCAGAAGGAGAAGAAAATGTCATCACCTGAATTTTGGCATGATCGCCGATGGAGTGTAGCAGGGTTGCTTTCTCCCGATATCAGTGCGCTAAAATGGAAAGATATCCACGGAGTAGGGACCAGTGCTGGCCTAGTCCTCGAATATTTTATCCACCCTAAATGGAGCGTCAATGTAGGTTTTATGTATGCATTCAAAACCTACCAGGGAGAAGAGGATTACAGTGCATTTGGCTATTATGGTGCGGGCAAGGTAGCCTTGAAAGGAGACTGTTATGTGTTTGATGTGTCCACTGATGTTCGGTATTATGCATTCAGCCGAGATTTGGACAGGTGGTACCTTGGTGCAGGTTTATCGTCCTATTTTATGCTGAGGGAAAAGTATGATATAGAATATGAATCTGCTAATGGTTATCCCACTCATAAAGAGCTGGATATTAAAAGTGAAAACAATCACCTTTTTAGCGTTGTCAACCTCAGTATAGGTTATGAGAGAGACTTGTCAGAGAGGTTGTCGCTTCAGGTCGCTCCTTATTATAAAACACCTTGGCGCGGGATTGGGGAAGGTGATGTCAACCTTAAAAGTGCAGGAGTGATGATCGGCTTGAAATACAGCTGGTGAGGATTCCTGATAAATAAACCACAAACATTTCAAATAGCATCAGGATGAACTTCCAGGCTGAAAATAAAAAACAGCGCGAAGTTCGGTGGAATGCTATGGTCAAAATTGAACGAACTTTTACCAAAACCAAAGAGACAATGAACAAGCTAAGATTAATGATTATCGGGGTTTTATTGGCTGCAGGGATGTCCTGTAGTAGTGAAAATGAAGATGATATTCAGCCGGACCCTTCTGGAAACAGGTGTGAAGATGTGTCATCCACATTATCGGGCGATGTGCAGTCGATCATTACCAGTAACTGTGCGACATCCGGCTGTCATGTGTCAGGGACAGGAAGGGTAGACTTTACTGACAAGCAAAATATCATCGAATATGCATCCACTATTAATTCCTACACCCAAAGTGGTTTTATGCCACCATCAGGTTCTGGACATAGTCTGACAGCAGGAGAGAAGGATAAGATATTTTGCTGGGTATCAGCTGGAGCCCAAGACAATTAAAACAGGAGGAAGCTATGAGAGTGTTTTTGATCGTAATGCTAGTATGGACAGTTGGTTTGTCTGCAGAGGGCCAATCCTACCGCACAGAAAAATGTGCTGTGAGGTTCTTTTCAAGTGCTCCACTGGAAGATATCAAGGCGGATAATAAAGAGGCCATTGGAGTGTTCAATGCTGATTCTGGGGATTTTGCATTTGTGGTGCAGATCAAGGGATTTCAATTTGCCAAGTCATTGATGCAAGAGCACTTCAACGAAAACTTTATGGAATCGGATAAATACCCTAGGGGGACATTTGAAGGCAAAATCGACGGGTATGATCTATCTGCAAGCGGTGAGCAACAGGTGATGGCCAGTGGCAAAATGAAGATCCATGGAGTGGAGCAGCAGATGGATGTCGATGGAAAACTGATCGTTCGTGGAGGAAAGGTGTTTATGGATGCGGTGTTTCCTGTCAAACTGGAAGATCACGACATTGATATTCCCAAAATCCTTTTCCAAAAAATCGCCGAAGAGGTAGAAGTGACGGTACATTTTGAATTTAAAGAAGATTAAGACATGGGATTTTTATTTCGTTTTGGAGCTGTTTTTGGGTACTTGGTCTTGATGGCAGGATGTGCCTACGGGCAGGATAGCCTTTTGGATCAACTGGAAGAGGAAGCCTCACCAATAGAGGACCTCACGTATGGGACATTTAAAGGAACCCGCCTTATCAATGGTCATACGATAGAGACACGCGGAGCAGGTAATTTAGATTTTATCATCAGCCACCGATTCGGAAGGGTCAATTCTGGTGGGTATAATTTCTTTGGCTTGGATGATGCCAATGTCCGATTAGGATTAGCGTATTCTTTTACGGATAACCTGACGGTAGGAGTCGGAAGAAATTCTTTTCAGAAGGTTTACGACGGATTCGTGAAATATAAGCTGCTGAAACAGCAAAGCGGGAAAAAGCAAATGCCTGTAACGATGACTTGGTATTCCAATATGTCCGTCAACACGTTCAAAAGACCTGAGCTTCCCATGAGCTTTGAAAGACGATTGGCGTATGCGAATCAGTTGTTGATCGCCCGTAAATTTTCTGAAGGATTGTTCCTACAGCTGATGCCAAGCTATGTCCACCAAAACCTCGTGCCATCTGCGATGGACAGGAATGACCTCTTTGCCCTTGGGGTAGGAGGAAGGCTGAAACTGACACCGCGCACCTCATTGAACATGGAGTATTATTACCGTGTCAATCCCTACGAAGATGATGGCTTCTACAATTCCCTGGCCATAGGCTTCGATATCGAGACAGGAGGGCACGTCTTCCAACTTCAGTTGACCAACGCCCAGTCCATGACCGAAACGGGGTTTATCCCCGCCACGACGGGTAATTTCTGGGATGGGGATATCCATTTTGGGTTTAATATATCGAGGTCGTTTCAGCTGAAGGAAAAAGGTAAGAAATGGTAATAGGGGGGAGTATGGAGATATGAGACTTGAGATGTGAGACTTGAGTATTGAGAACTGTTGAGAACTCTGTGGTTGTGCTGGGTCTCTGCCCCAGCACGGTGAAGAATTGCGTCTCTGACTCAAATAATCGATGAGATACCCATAGCTATTTTTAACTCTGAATATGCATTATCCAATCCATTGGGGTCGGAAACTACTTCATGAAATAAGTCGCTTCGCTGCTGTTTTCGATACCACCATCCGTGGCGGATGCCTCAATCCTGTGGTTGTGCTGGGTCTCTGCCCCAGCACGGTGAAGAATTGAGTCTCTGACTCAAGTAATCGATCAGATACCCTTAGCTATTTTTAACCCGGAATATGCATTAGCCAATCCATTGGGGTCGGAAACTACTTCATGAAATAAGTCGCTTCGCTGCTGTTTTCGATACCACCATCCGTGGCGGATACCTCAATCCTGTGGTTGTGCTGGGTCTCTGCCCCAGCACGGTGAAGAATTGAGTCTCTGACTCAAGTAATCGATCAGATACCCTTAGCTATTTTTAACCCGGAATATGCATTAGCCAATCCATTGGGGTCGGAAACTACTTCATGAAAGTAAGTTGCTTCGCTGCTGTTTTCGATACCACCACCCGCGGCGGATACCTCAATCCTGTGGTTGCGCTGGGTCTCTGCCCCAGCACGGTGAAGAATTGAGTCTCTGACTCAAATAATCGATCAGATACCCTTAGCTATTTTTAACCCGGAATATGCATTAGCCAATCCATTGGGGTCGGAAACTACTTCATGAAAGTAAGTCGCTTCGCTGCTGTTTTCGATACCACCACCCGCGGCGGATACCTCAATCCTGTGGTTGTGCTGGGTCTCTGCCCCAGCACTGTGAAGAATTGAGTCTCTGACTCAAATAATCGATCAGATACCCTTAGCTATTTTTAACCCGGAATATGCATTAGCCAATCCATTGGGGTCGGAAACTACTTCATGAAAGTAAGTCGCTTCGCTGCTGTTTTCGATACCACCATCCGCGGCGGATGCCTCAATCCTGTGGTTGTGCTGGGTCTCTGCCCCAGCACTGTGAAGAATTGAGTCTCTGACTCAAATAATCGATCAGATACCCTTAGCTATTTTTAACCCCGAATATGCATTAGCCAATCCATTGCGGTCGGAAACTACTTCATGTAAGTAAGTCGCTTCGTTGCTGTTTTCGATACCACCACCCGCGGCGGATGCCTCAATCCTGTGGTTGTGCTGGGTCTCTGCCCCAGCACGGTGGCGAATTGAGTCTCTGACTCAAGTAATCGATCAGGCACCTTTAGCTATTTTTAACCCGGAATATGCATTAGCCAATCCATTGGGGTCGGAAACTACTTCATGAAAGTAAGTCGCTTCGCTGCTGTTTTCGATACCACCATCCGTGGCGGATGCCTCAATCTCTGATCACTCCTCCAGAGGACGGGATAGTTTTAGAAAATCGAAAAAATCTTTTATGATTATCCGCAATGATACCAGTAATCACAGGGACATTAAATAGTTGCTCACAGAAAACATGGAAATCTCAGAAAAACCTTATTTCATTCTGGGAGTTCTGTGTGTTCCGTGAGAAATAAAACCTACTGGCAATAAAGCGTATAATCAGAAAATCTTTTCTCCTCAATGCAAGACCGCTTCTAGATAGGAGTCTACGTTTTCAGCAGTAATCACCTCCAAGGGAAAAAGCTCTTTGGAGGGGGCACTTTTCTTAAAGAGGAGGTGATTGGCCAAATGGTGGATGCCTCGGAATAGTTGTCGGCTGGGGTTTTGGTGGATTAGAAAGTTAATTTTATCGTTTTTGAGTAAGTCGATATTTTCTTTGAGCAGGTCGTATCCCACAATACTGATGTGCTGAAGGCCATTTTTTTCAAGTGCATTTGCGGTTAATTTAGCCCCAGAAGAGGTGGGGATAAACAGCCCTTTGATGTCATGTTTTTTGATGCCACGGATGAGTTTTTCCTCAAAAGTGTCCATGTCATTTCCCTCTATAGTTATTGCAGTTACAGTTTGGGAAGGCGACATAGCCCCGAAAAAATCCCTAAAACCCCTTTCCTTTTCACGGAAATGGACGGAATGCTGTACACTTTCCCGGATGTGGAGAATAGCAGGACTTCCCGTTTGATCTTTGGTCAGCAGGTGGAGTAGGGATGCGCCGAGCCTTCCACTTTGATAGGAATCTTGACCGATAAAGGAGAGTGGGGAGACTTCTGATATCATGGTGTTGAAGTGGACATAGGGTATGCTAAGCTGGTCAAGTTGCTTAAAAAAATCAACCGCCTCATGTAAGAAGATCGGTGCACTCACTACGGCATCAGGTGAGTCTTTAAGTAACTGCTGAGCTGCTGCAGTAAATGACTTGGCGTTTTCCAGCTCGAAGAAATAAGGCTGGAGTTCCATGTGGTAGGGTCTCCATTCTTTTTGTGCGATGTCCAGTCCAGTCATGGAAAGCTTCCAGTACGGGTCTTGCCCCGGATGTGGGACCAGAAGGGCAATGGTATACACCTTATTGGAGCCGAGGGTTTTGGCGAGTAGATTGGGCGTATAATCTATTTCTTGAAGGACTGATTCTACCTTTTCCCTAGCTTTTTCAGAAACCTTTCCTCTTTTGTGAATCACACGGTCCACTGTTCCCACGGATACACCGGCTAGCTTGGCGATGTCCTTTATTCGTATCATTTTTTTATTCATAGGGCCATTAGTGTTAGGGTATTGTTAGTTGGTTTCGATTGAAAGTAAAGATAGTCGATTACAGATCGAATAATGAATATAGAAATCAGAATTGAATTAGTTGTCATTTTTGAAATCGGTAACGTTTCCATGATCTGATTTTTGATTATGTCGAGATGGAATAATTTCATTTAAGAATTTTTAAACAAAACTAATGTTTAGGTCATTTTCACTAATTTAAAAGCTTGTCTTTTTATGTCGTGTTTCCGCAAACAAATAAATTGTGTGCGGAAACATTATCAAAATTTCTTTTGAAAAGAACATTATAATTTCTACTTTAGTCAGGTAAAAAAAATCAATAAAGTCAAGTTAATTATGTTAAATAATTGTTTTAATAACCGTACTAACAGCTAGATTTTATTGATTTTCATGACACACATGCATAACATAAAATGCAAACGGGTAATCAGTGTTAGCTATACTGATTTAGATCTCGGAAGAAAAGCTGAAGAGAGTAAGGAACAACAAAACACAAAGCAAATCACTTTAATTTTATGAAGCACAAACTTTTACTTACAACAATGCTGTGTTTATTGCTGGGATTTTCAGCATGGGCACAGGGAACCGTAACAGGAACGATCACCGATGACAATGGGGAGCCGATTCCTGGAGCGAGTATCAGGGTGGTGGATACTAACCTTGGTACCATTACCGATTTGGATGGGATTTATACTATTGAGGTTCCAGCCGGTAAGACTACGCTGACCTTTTCTTTTGTAGGTTTTGAGACCAAACAAGAAGAGATCGGAGGGAGGACAAAAATAGATGTGACACTTTCTCCAAGTGTCAGTGACCTTCAGGAAGTGGTGGTCACTGGAGCCATGGGTATCGAAAAAGATCCTAGAAAATTAGGGTACGCTGTATCAACAGTAGACTCCAAGGATATTCTTCAGTCTTCCCCGACTAATGTGGCTTCAGCCCTTTATGCCAAGGCGCCCGGAGTGACCATTTCTACCAATCCTGGTGGTGCTACTAGTGCGGTGGCCGTACAGATACGAGGGCTTAGTTCCATTAGTTATCAGCAGCAACCGTTATTGGTCGTGGATGGTGTGATTTCACGAAATGGTGATACCAATAATGATGGTTATTGGAGCAGCCCAAGGATTAAGGGCAACGGTATTTTGGACATTAACCCTGAAAATATCGAGAGCATCAATATACTAAAAGGCGCTGCGGCATCTGCACTGTACGGATCCGATGCTGCCGCTGGCGTGATCGTAATTACCACTAAGGATGGTGGCAAATCCAATGGTTTTGGATTAGACTTTAATGTGTCCTATGGTGTAGAAAAAGTAGGTGTATTGCCTGATGTCCAGAATGTATTCGGACCTGGATATGACCGTGCGTCCAATATGTCACAGGGTGCAGATGAAAATGGATGGGTAGAGAGAGAAGTGAATGGCCAAACCGTACAGTCTCCTTTATTCAATGCATGGGGGCAATTTGGACCTGAAATGGACGGTAGAGATGTGTATTTCTGGGATGGCCAGATCAGGCCTTATGTGGCTTATGAAGATAACATGAGGAACTTTTACAGAACAGGACACAGCGGGATCTATAACGTAGCCATATCTAACGGTACAGAGAAATCAAACTACAGACTTTCTTACACACGAAATGACTATAAAGGTGTGATGGAAGGTGGTGAGCAGAATAAAAACACCTTTAACCTAAACTCTAAGTATCAAGTGGCTCCAAAAGTAAATGTGGACCTGGTAGCGACCTATATTAGTGAGAAAGTGACCAACCGTCCATGGATGGTGGATCGAATGAGCAATAACTACAGTGGATTCCTTAATCCAGCTACAGATATCAGGTGGTTTGAAGAAAAATATCAGACCAGCAAAGGTTATAAATATATTCCGGCTAATGGGAATTTGTATGATCTAAGCGAAGCATTTGCTTTAAATACTTCCGGAACACCTTATATGGATTATTATTGGACGCAAAGAGCACGTCAATTTACTGAAAACACCAATCGCCTGATGGGGGCCATGACAGTTACCTATGACATTTTGGATAACCTGACCGTAAGAGGTCGTGTAGGGACAGATTATACAGGTTATGCCACAGAAAATAAGGAGCCTAATACAGTGCCATTATCTGTAGATAATTCAGGTGCCTATGGTACTAGCCAAGACCAATATCGGATCTTCTATGGAGATGTCTTAGTCAGTTATAATGCATCCTTGGGCAATGGGTATGACCTTAACCTGAGAGCAGGTTATCAAGCTAGGGAAGAAAACTACCGATATACTTCGCAAAACACGCAAGGTGGACTGACTGAGGAAAACTGGTTCAGCATGAATGCGTCCAGACAAAATCCGCGAGGGTATTCTACCCGGTCTTATTTGGTGAAAGACGGACTCTTTGCCATGGCCTCATTGGATATAAAGGATTATTTGTTTATCGAGACCTCGTTAAGGCAAGAAAGGACTTCAACGCTATATTATGATAATAACAAATTCCTTTATCCATCTGTAAGTGCAGCTTTTGAATTAAGCAAAGTGGCTTCACTTCCTGAGTTTATCACTTACAGTAAGATCAGGAGTTCTTACGGTGTGGTAGGAAATCCTGCCCCAGCCTATCAGGCCAACGTGGTTTACAATGCGGCGAGCATTGACGGAAGGCCAGCGCTTTATCCATTGGAACAGTATGGTAACAATGGCCTTCAGAATGAGCTGAAGCATGAGGCAGAGATTGGTTGGGAAAATAAGTTTGCTAACAATCGATTGGGGTTGAACTTGACGTACTATCAAAATACTATCAAGGACATGATCCTTCCACTACAAGTGCCTTCATCAACAGGTGCCAACACGATCTTGTCAAATGTGGGGAACATGAAAAACTATGGATTGGAAGTTGGTCTTTCCGCCACGCCAGTGCAGACGGAAGATTGGATGTGGGATATTCAGTTTAATACAGGGTTCAATAGAAACCAAGTGACAACTTTGATGCCCGGATTGGAAACATTGATCCATAGCCGCCCGGATAATGGGTCTCTGCAGATCGTCTCTCAAATTGGTCAGCCAGCAGGTGATATCTTAGGATATACCCTGTCCAGAGACGAAAATGGCAAGTTATTGGTAGGAGATGATGGATTTTATATCCCAGATTATGACAACTTGGTAAAACTTGGCAATGTGCAGCCAAAAGCAGCCGGTGGTTTTATAAATAATGTTGGATACAAAAACTTTAACCTAAACGCAGTTATCGATTACAAGTGGGGCGGACAAGTTTATTCACCTTCTATCCAATACATGAGAAGTGCAGGGATGCTTGAAGAAACCCTTTTTGGCAGAAGTGAAGCATACGGTGGATTGCCTTATTATGAAAACGCAGACGGAGAATTCGTTAGTGCAGAAGGAATGTCCCAGGGGCCAAATGGTGAGTCCATCTATCACGATGGGATGGTCATGGACGGAGTTACGGCTGAAGGAGAGCCGAATAGCACTATCGTCGATGCGCCAAATTATTATCTGAACACCTACTATTGGGGCTCCTATCCAGGTTCTGGCCTGAATGGTACTTATGAGTCAGCGGTGTTTGATAACAATTATATCAAACTACGTGAATTGGTCCTTTCTTATACCTTCCCTAAGGTGGCAGTGAGCAAATTCAAAATCCAAAACCTGACAGTTTCGGGCTATGGCAGAAACTTGTTTTACATCTACAAGTCACTTCCTCATTTGGATCCCGAAGCAGCAGTAGGTACCAATTACCTCACTAGAGGTGGTATTGGAAATGGTGGCGCGGCATCCCGCTCGTACGGATTTTCCATCAGAGCTTCTTTCTAATCCCTATTTCACAAAAACGCGATAAAAATATGAAAATTAACTTAAGATATATAGGCTTCTCACTCTTGGCTTCTTTAGGAGTGATGAGCTGTACAGAGGCGGATTTTGAGGACAATTACTACGACCCAGAGAAATCTGTCACAGCAAGTGTTGAAAAGCTGTACACAGGCTTGTTGTACAATGACAACTTAGAGAATAGAAATACCACTTTCCCTAGATATTGGAATCTTTTTACATTCCAAATTCCGATGCTGGGCACCTATTCACAGACCAATGGCTATACCAATGGTCAAAAGCTCTATGAGCAGGCCACAGCGTATAATCAGGACAGGTGGGATTATTATTACTCCGCTTTTATTTCCAATTACCGGGAAATGGAAAACCATTACAATGCGATAGAGGATGCAGAGAAAAAAGAACAATTCCGTCTCTTTATGGAAACTGGAAAAGTCCATTTGTATGACCAGACTTCGCAAATGGTAGACATCTGGGGGGACATTCCTTTCAGCGAAGCAGGTGGACTGATCACTACCGGAGGGGATATCGTAAGACCAAAATATGACAAGGCTGAGGATATCTATACTACCATGATAGATGATTTGAAAAGTATCGCTGATTTCCTCAATTCCTATGAACCGGTTGGTTTTTACAAGGCAGCTTTTGACAATGCCGATATCCTGAACCAAGGAGATATAGAAAAATGGAAGATTTATGCCAATTCCCTACGGTTGAGGTTGGCCATGAGGATTTCTTACTACGATGAAGCCAAAGCACAAGCAGTAGTCGGCGAGATATTGAATAACCCTGGTACATATCCGGTGGTTTCCAATGTGGACGAGACAGTACAATTCGTCGCTAGGGGAGAGCAATTAAACTCCCTACTTACCCACCACGGCGGGGGGATCAAGGATGCCACCATTGGGCTTACTGCGCCAGGTTATATGGTGAATGATTTGATGGTGCCAAGTGAAGATCCTCGCTTAAGGGTGATGTTTGCTGAAAATAAAAATGGCGACTACGTGGGAGTGCCAAATGATTGGGCAGGAAGTAGGGTGACTGATTCCACACAAGTAGAGTATTTCTCTCGATTGGATACTGCCACCTATAGTAGAAATGACAAATTCCCTGGTATCATTATTACTGCGGCCGAAGTCAGTTTGTTCAAAGCGGAAGCCGCTGAAAGGTGGGCTATAGGAGGAGATGCTGCGGAAGCTTATGAAACAGGTGTACGTCAATCCATTGAATTCCTGTTTCATATCAATGAGCTGAATGACAATGCGGACGGTACCAACTTTATACCGGAAGTAAAACCTACCGCTGCAGAAATAGAAGATTTCTTAAGCAGTGAACTGATCGCTTATACTGGAGCGACGGATGAGAAGTTGGCAAAAATCGGTACACAACAATGGTTAAACCACGGTTTGATGTATGCCTATCACGCTTGGGCAGAATTCAGGAGAACAGGTTACCCCGCATTGGAGTTTGTGGAAGACCCGAGTTCTAATCAGTCTTCTTTGCCACCTATGAGACTGTTCTATCCAGAAACAGAAAGGACACTCAATACCGAGAATTACAACGAAGTAGCAGCTGAGGATAGGGTAGATGTACCTATCTTCTGGGATGTCAACTAGTCAGAAAACATTGTAATTGGTTGAAACAGTGATAGAGGTCCTGGAGCTTTTGGTTTCAGGGCCTCTTCGTTTTGTCTTGGTTTTGCGGTTGATTATTTGCTAAATATATCCCTTGTTTATCAAGTTGAATTATTTATTTTGTTGGTTTTGTCGATATTAATTAAAAATAATGTAAAAAATGATAAAAATTTTTAATATAATTTGAATTTATAGCCGCTGTTGTTAACTTTGTATCATAAGGAAAAGATAAAAGGTCTTTTAGATACTGTAGGGTGATGAAATTGGCAGACATGCCCCCCTGTCTCGGGGGTGGGGATCTGGGATAAAGCAAATATCGAGCTCGTGTTTTGCCTAACTGCCCCGTGGAGGTTCGAGTCCTTCTCCTACAGCAGGTTATTTTGGGTTTATTGTTAATTGACTAAAGCTATGAGATTGTTTTCATAGCTTTTTTTCGTTTTATAGGCTGCTAAGGACACACCAGCTACCACAAATACTTTTGTTTGGATCAAGCGGAAAAGCTGAGGGGCTGATGGAACGCTGATGACGCAGATGATGATGAATTTGCGCTGATTTTTTGCTTAACCTGGAAAAGCCAATTTGTATAACAAAAGGAAAGGGAGTCACCTCCATCGTTGCTGTTCGGGATTTGTGATTCCGAACCGAGATAATGGGGATTTGAAAACCCCCTATGCGCTACTTAACTCCTAGAAAGGTCGATTATTCGGGTAAATAATCAGCTAAATTACCTTTCAGGCATAGAATCGCCTCATCAAATAGCCCACAACCCAATCAACATGATAATGTAATCTTCCCAATTATTTTGCTGGTTTGGTTCTTTCTTTGAGTTATATCCTGTTTATATTTTTGTAATAAAACGAAGAAAATTTGTTTTGATTCGTTATTTTTAATGTTGTAACTAAAAGTGAACTACTATGCGAATTCAGATTTTTGTCGGTTGTTTTGTGGCATCTTTATTTATGATGGGATGCCAGTCCACTGCTAATAAGACGACAAAAGAGCAAAGCAAGCCCAATATTATTTATATCTATGCAGATGATATGGGGTTTGGTGAAGTTGGTGTAAACGGGCAAGAAAAGATCAAGACTCCCAATTTGGACAAGATGGCCGCTGAGGGGATGGTTTTTACACAGCATTACACGTCGTCTCCAGTTTGTGCTCCTGCCCGTTGTGGGTTGATGACGGGCTTGCATACGGGACATGCCTATATTCGAGGAAATAAACCTGTGTTGCCTGCAAGCTTTACCGATGAGGTTGAGAATGGACAACAACCACTCCCTGAGGGCACGGTTACTATTGGCAAAATGCTTCAGGATGCTGGGTATGTGACCGGCGCCATTGGTAAGTGGGGGCTTGGAATGACAGGTAATTCTGGTGCGCCCAATCGCCAAGGCTTTGATTACTTCTACGGATACCTTGATCAGCGACAAGCACATAATTTTTACCCCACCCATCTATGGGAAAATGACCAATGGGACAGCTTGGCCAACCCATATATTTTTGTCCATGCTCCTTCCGACCGGGGAAATAAAGCCAACGCACAAGCAATGACCAACTTTGCAAAAAGTGGTTTGAAATATGGAGATGAAGGTTTTTTTGATGCGTATAAAGGAGAAGAATATGCGGTGGATAAAATGACTGAGAAGGCCACCCAGTTTATTCAGGGTCATAAAGATCAACCTTTCTTTCTTTACTTACCTTACACCATTCCCCATGTTTCCCTTCAGGTGCCTGATGCCGCTTTGGATCCCTATCTGGGCAAGTTTGAAGAGGAACCCTATTTAGGTCAGCAAGGCTATGCGCCCCATGAGTTTCCAAAATCTGCCTATGCTGCGATGATCAGCTATTTGGACCAAGAGGTAGGAAAGATCCTTCACTTGTTAAAGGCTGAAGGGCTGGATGAAAATACTTTGGTGATATTTACCAGTGATAACGGACCTACCTTTAACGGGGGAGTGGACGCACCCTATTTTAATAGTACTGCAGGATTAAGAGGGCTCAAAATGGACGTCTATGAAGGAGGAGTTCGTATGCCGATGATAGCTAGATGGCCAGGGAAAGTGCCTGCAAACAGCAAAACCGATCATGTCTCGGCCCAGTACGATGTGATGGCTACATTAGCAGATCTTGTTGGGACAGAAGCTCCCAAAATGACGGATGGTGTTTCCTTCTTGCCGGCCCTTTCGGGTGATATAGTTAATCAGGAGCCTCATGAATTTCTTTACTTTGAATATCCTGAAAAAGGAGGACAATTGGCTATTCGGATGGGCAAGTGGAAAGGCGTCAAAACAGGACTGAAGAAAGAACCTGATGCTGCATGGGAGTTGTATGATTTGGAAAATGATGTCAATGAGACCAATGATATAGCTGCAGCAAACCCAGCTATCGTTAAAAAACTCGATGCCATTGCAAAAAAGGAACATAAAGAGCCAGCATTTGACCAGTGGGGTTTTATGGAGACAGTCTTGGGGAAATAGAAGTAACTTCTTGCGGATTTCTCTAAATATCTTGATTTTGCCCTTTGTTTTGAACCTTTTAAAAATTACACGCAGCAATGATAGATATGGCAAAATTGGTGGTGGTCTTTTTGGTTTTTGGACTTGCCCACTCTTCTTTAAAGGCCCAGGAGTTAACTTGGCATGATCCTTTGTCAGGAGATTTTACGGTGGTGGAGGGTCAGGGCTGGGAAAATATAGCCTATAATCGGCTCCCAGATAGCGCAAGAGAAGTGGTCAGAGGGCCAGTTTGGGGACTTTCCCAAAATGCAGCCGGGTTACAGCTAAGGTTTACCACTGGAGCTAGTGAAATCAAGGTTGAATTTACACCTGGGCCAAGATTATCCATGCCTCATATGCCTTCTACAGGCGTGTCTGGTCTGGATCTTTATGCCAAGAATGAAGCGGGAAAGTGGATGTGGGTCAGGGGCAAGTATCATTTTGCCACGGATAGTGTCAGCTATTCATTCATCACACCAGGTAATCCTGCTGGAGACAAAGAATACCTGCTTTATCTTCCGCTCTATAACAGTTTGAGCGATCTTAAAATTGGGGTAGAGGAGACCAACGATTTTGCATTTATTCCCAAAAGGGAGGAGCCACCAATCGTCGTTTATGGAACCTCCATCGCCCAGGGAGCCTGTGCGAGTAGACCCGGAATGGCTTGGACCAATATCGTTGGAAGGACCCTTGGGGTACCTATGGTCAATTTGGCATTTTCTGGAAATGGGCGCCTAGAACCAGAAGTGTTGGCGTATGTAAAGGCCATCGATGCCCGTGTGTTTGTGTTGGATTGCCTGCCAAATCTTGGCCCTTGGGGAGGATTTACGGAAGAGATGGTAAAGGACAAAATCCTCCAGTCTGTCAAAGCAGTAAAAGCAGCCCATCCAGCTACTCCCGTTCTTTTGGTCGCCCATGCGGGGTATTCGGATGGATGGATTGATATGGATAGGAAAAGTGCCTATACAAACCTGAACGCATGGACGGAAAGTTGTTTTCAGGAATTGAAGGAATCTGGGCTGCAAGGGTTATATTTCCTTTCTTACGAAGACATTGGCATGGGGAATGATGATTTTGTGGATGGAACCCACCCTACGGACTTGGGCATGCAACGATATGCAGATGCTTATGTAAAGAAGTTCAGGGAAATTTTTAATAAATAAGCAATAGACAGCTTCGTCAAAGAACTGTTTCTTCCGGCGTGATCACATGGCTCCGCCCAAAGCCACGTATAAATTTACCCGTTGCAGGATTTTTTCAGTTTGTATCCGAAGGAGGCTGATTTGGGAAGAGTAAAGGTCCATTTGCTGGATCGTAACATTGCGCAAGTCCGATTTGCCTACTTTATAGGCGATTTGCTCCAGCTCAAATGCCCTTTGGTTATGTTTGACTTCTTGGGAGAGGATTTCTTCCCGTTCATCGATGTTTTGGACTGTTTCCAAGGCCACTTCCACGTCATTGATCGCGGCGAGTACAGTTTTGGCATAAGCGGTGGTGGCCTGTTCTTGCTCCATCGTTTTGATTGCTACATTCTCTTTGAGCATTCCGCCTTGATAAATAGGAGCGATCAAAGAACCGCCAATACTTCTGATGGGATTGGAAAATTCCGGTACCAAGGAAACAACTTGACTGTTGATGGCGCCAAAGTTACCTGTTAGGCTCAGTTGGGGGAGTCTTGCGGCCTTGGCAGACCTGACCCGGTGAAAGCTGGCATTGAAGCGATGCTGCGCTGCCAGTACATCCGGCCTGCGCTCCAGCAACTGCAAGGGAATGCCAGCTGGAATAGTGCTGTTTATTTTCAGCAAGGAGGCTGAAACGGCTACCTCTGCTTGGGGATATCTGCCCAATATCAGCTCCAATGCCCTTAATTGATTATGATGTGTCAATTTCAGCAGCTGACGTCCATCTTTTGCGCCACTAAGGTTTGCTTGGGCTACTGCCAAGTCTTTTTCGTTTCCTATGCCTACTTCAAATCGCTTTTTGGCTACTTCCACAAGGGTGGTTGAGAGCGCCACCATCTCCTCGGCGAGTTTCATTTCAAGGAATAATTCAGTGGCCAGGTAGTAGTTTCTTACTACCGCAGCGGCCAAAGAGAGCCTTGCAAAACTGACTTCCATTCCCAAAGCTTCATATTCTTCTACTTGTGCCTGTTTGGTGTTTCTGAGTTTTCCCCATATGTCCAGTTCCCATGAAGCCGAAAAAACACCCCCATTCAGCCCACCAGCGAAACTCCCTCCCAGCTTACTGTTTTCCCTGGCCAAGATATTAAGGGCAGGTCTTAATGCTCCTTGGGCCATTTTCACATAGCCTTGTGCTTGGGCAAGTCTTGACTCACTGATTTTTAGATCATTATTATAGACCAAGGCCTCTTTGACCAAGGTGTCCAAGATGGGGTCTGAGAATTCTGTTAACCAATTTTCCGTAAATTCTGTGGAGTCTGACTGTCCTTCTTGGGCCTCTTGCCAAGTGGAAGGAAGTATGAAATGTGCAAATGCCTGTTCTTGTAGCTCTTCGGTGGAAGGAGGAGATTTTACTTTGCACGAGATGGGGATTAATCCCAGCAACAGCAAAAGGAGACATATGAAAGAGAATAATGATTGCTTCATCTTATCAATGCAGTTTGAGGATCAGCCAATCCAGCTTCGTGCCCACACGGATGATCACCTTCCGGATCAAGTGGATCAACTTTCCATGCTCGGTATAAATAGCTCCTTGTCCGATAGCTCCTGGGGCAAGGAATATATCCTCATCATCATTTATAGTAAGCCTCACGGCGAACTTTCCTTCGTGATGTCCTTGCTCACGGGTATCGGGAATCCGGCCTGAGGCGGTCAGTTGTCCTTGTGCGTTGGCCCAGACGATGTGATCCACGGTACACCTGATGATCCTGTTGGGGTGGGTGCGAAGGGCGATTTCCGCTTCGTTGCCCTCTTCGACCATTCTTAGTTCATTCTGTGCATAAAGGGCCACGACCCATTGTTCGTCCTCTACAAATGTCATCACTGGTTTGATGGGAAACTGGACAGCCATAGCGCCAGTCCTCAATTGTAGATTGACTACCCTTCCATTGGCCGGAGCACGGTAAACGGTCTGATCCAGTTCCCACCTTGCTAGTGCCAGGTCAGATTTGGCCTGTTCAAGCGCTGCTCGTGCTTCCGATATTTCGGCCAATTCACCTTCATCAGACTGGGCGGAGAGTTTTTGGATGATTTGGGATTTCTCAGATTCGGCCACTGCCAGCTGAGCTTCTAAATTTTTGAGGTTGGTTTCTGCGTCTTCATAATCAAACCTGGTCCCTGCACCACTTTGGGCCAATTCACGGGTTTGGTCCAAGCGTTTTAAGGCCAGCTCTATTTGGGTGTTGATGACCCTGATGTGGTTATTGGCGGTGGTGATTTGGGACTCTAACTCCCGATCGAAAGCCTCTGCACTGACCAAATTGGCCTCTAATCCCGGAAGTTTGGCTTCCAAGGTGTTTACTTTTAGCTGAAATGGGGTAGGGTCTATTCGGAAAAGCGTATCGCCTTTCTTTACATGTTCATTGGGTGCTACAGGTACGTCCACCACTAATCCGGTCACCCTTGGTACCACTTCTACATTATAGTTCATCACCCGGACATCATGGGAAGAGGGGGCCATTAGGTTGAGAAAAAGAATGAGCAGGGTGAGCGCCACCACAGGTATGGTAATGACAATAACCTGGGAAACAGTGTTCCAAGGCAGGAGTTTTAACTTGAAAAATATCAACCAGACAATACTGGCATATATAAGCAGTAATAATATTTCCATTGGTCAAAAGTAGAAGTTGGATTTACAGGAGATAATGGTTTGTGTGCGACATTCAGGGTTTGCCCTGATCTTTATTTTTACTTTGATTAAATTCCTTTAATGTCTCTTCATGATAATCACCCTTGTCCGTGCCATAGGCCATTTTGTAGAAAACAGGCATGGAATAAGCCCATAACCAAGCCAATGGCCATAGTACCCCTCCGAAGAACAGTGATAGGATACAAAGTGTCTTGATTGCCTGGGCTTGGGGGTGCTGTCGTTTCTCAGCAATTTTTTCTGGAAGGACATGCACCATAAGGAAGGCGCCGATTCCTACAATAGGAGCTACGATAAGTGCTACCCAACTGATCACATCTGCGATCTTGTCTTCGAAAGTTTGGGCCTGGGCCAGTAAAGGCCAGTATAATGCCAAAACTAAGGACAGTATCCATCTTGACTTTTTAGGTGTGATTTTCATGGAATAACGTGTTGGGATCCTAAAAACTTCGAAGTGTACCAGCTTGGAGTAAAGGACCAGCTAGCTTCACCTTTTCGAATTTACATTTAAGTTAAACTAAAAAGTGCCACAAGTTACCGGAACGGATAATTGGCTTGAGTAAAATTATAAATCTATGCAATTTTAACCCGGATTATGCATTAGGAATCGTAGTGAGAGCTGAAATTGCAAGAAAATCAGTTAGTTTGGAGGCATTAGCGTAGCACCGCTACGGTTATGCCGAAAACTAAAGTGAAACGGCTGATTTTGAAGCAGTTTCAGGTCGCAACAGATAGGCTAATGCATATTCCGGGTTTAAAAGATGTCAGGCATTTTTTGGGCTGCTAGCCAAGGTAAATGCATTTGGTGTTTTGAAGAGAAATCATTTAAGTCCATTTCCTTACCCTACAGACTGTTCCTTTATAATCTTCCAATTGAAGTTTAAGGTTATCCTACTGTGGCCTTGCAGTGGCTTTTTGGTTTTGAGGAAAGCTCTTTTTTGCGTTAGCAGGGCCTCATTTACCTTAGTGTCCCTTACCAGATTATGGTGGGACTCTCCTTCAATCTCCTTATGCTCTCTCACAGATACATAATGACGTCTAAAAGTCTTGAACTTGGTTTTTAGGGCCTTTTGTAGTTCCATGAAATAAATGTCTTCATAACCATAATGGCCACAAAACTGCTCGTCCACACCAAGGGATTTGTAAAAAGTGGATTTGCTGCAAAAGAAGGTGTTTGGGTGTGGGTGGTGGGGTTTTCCGTTTTTATATCTTCTGAAATTGTAAATATGTTTGGGAATAGGGTGCGCAATCAAATGACGCAACGTCTCTTCTGGAAAAGAATGGTCGAGGTCTGTAAGTAACAGCTTCGCTGATTTGGATAAGAGGACACCTAGGTTTCTGGCACCACCTTGATTCCAAGGGATATCATCAGAAATGCGGGCTATCGTAATATTAAGTTTGGAGGAAATGATCTCCAACTTTATTGGGGAGCAATCATCAACTAAAACGAAATGAATTTTTCTCAATACCTCATGGTCATATTCCTCATATTTGGAAATGAATTTTTCTATGATCTGCGCCTCTTTGTTCTCTATATAAACAGGGACGACGTAGGTGAGCTCAATGTCAGAAAAAGTAGATATGGTCATGAGAGATAACTGTTGAGACGGTGAATGTAGCGGAATACCTGCATGAATACAAAAAAAAATAAACCCGCAACCGATTTTAGACTGCGGGTTTTGTTTATTAGCTAAGCATTAATGTTCCTTTGGGAATTGAGGTGGCTTTGATGCCTTTCTTTTCCCTGGTGTTTCCAGTGTCGCCATCTATGACCCGTACGGTAAATGTCCCTTTTTTAAAGACCTTTGGTGTAAAGGTGTTTCCTCTTAGTGAAATGCTATAGGCGCTTTCCCCTGTAGCTTCATCGATCACCTCTAAGATAGGGTTGGTCATGCCATTGACCTTTACCTCAGGTAGCCAAGCGACCGCCTTTTTGCCGTAGTTGTCCTCTTGTCGTACGGTGATTGGCCACCCTGCATATTGGCCATCTGGGTATTGGGATGGATTCACGTATTTTGGCCAGCATTCTGTAGTGATGGTTCGGGCTTTTTTGTCAAAGGTAACGATGCCGTAGCCTGTTGCCCGGTCATAGACGATGGCCGGTTCCCTACCTGTTTTTCTTGGATTGGCTACGGCTTTTACGGTCATTTTATTGCCGAATCCGTCTTCATGATTTCCATTATAGAGGGGATTGTCCAACGAATATTCTTGTGGGTTAGCGACAGGCGGCCACCATCTTCTTGGCCATATATTGTTGAGTGCGGGCCCTGCAAAAGCAAAACCACTATCACCGTATTCATCCACACCATATTGCGTAAAACTGGCGAGGTGCTGATCTCCGGCTATGTGAAAGGCAAAGCACTTTCTGATCTTTTCGATGGCTTTGTCCCTGCCTACTTGTGGCCAGCCATTGCTGTCCATATCTCCGTTGATTTTATCTCCGGTTACATATTCGCCCAGTTGAGGGATTTCCATTTTAGGGACTACAGAATCATCTACTGCCTCGGCCGGTAACGTGGAGACCGTGTTGAAGATCGTCTGACTCACGAGTGCTTTCATCTGTACCTCTCCTGACCAATCGCCAGCCCAGTGGTCCAGGAAGGTCAATTGTCGGTCACCAAGTAGTTTTGCGTCTTTGACCCGGTGTTTTTTAATGTCAAAATCAGGATTTCTGATCCAGCCATTCCAGATGTCTGCTTCTTCGGGAAGGACGTGTTTGGGGGCCGATTTCCATTTTCTGTCCTCCAAAATGGCAAAGCTGATCCCTCCAAAAACCCAGTCCGTATAGTACACTTCAATGCCGTGCTGGACAGGGGTGGCGTCATAAGGATCGGGGAGGTGTGATGTTTGGCATTTTTGTACCATATTGACCCAGCGGGGCTCCATTTTATAACCACCAGAGTCCTGGGCAGGAGCACCCCAGCCCTTGGAGATATCGGCGGCTTTACCGGCTTCTCCCCAGATATTGCCATGATAGACATCATGGTCATCAGGAATGATGGCGCAGGGGATGTGGCGGTATATATCCCGATAGGACCAGCCAAACATCATCCACTTGCGAAGGTAATCCAGCGCTGCCTTGTCCACAGGGGATTTTTGGATGCCAAAGCCTCCTGTGCTTTCATAAAATTGGTCACCTACGAAAAATGCCAGATCGGGATGATGGTGATCTACATATTCGGGAACTTCACTATCCGGGAATCCATAGTCGCAATTACAGCTAAAAACAGCTGCTTTTACTTGTTGTTGCTCCTTAGGCAGTGGGGTGATGCTTCCTTCATAATGGTATTCTTGCTGGTGGTCCTTGAGTGGAAGCATTAATGTTATTCGGTAAGGAATAGCGGTTTTATGGTGCCACTGCTCATGGCGAAAATGAACTGTCCTTGACAGCGGATCGATGGGGGAGGTGCCTACATCTTTCCAGTGACCGTCCATTTTCAACTGCAAGGATACCACATGTCCTTGAACCTGTTCGACGGGGGCCAACTGCCCAGTGAGTTTTAGGATTCCCTTATGCAAGGTATACTGCGCAAAGCAAATGGGGCCGTATTCATGGGCACTACTGGAGGTGAGTTTTGACCCTGTCATTTTCCAATTGGAAAAGTCCGCAGAAAAGTCCGCTTCATTACCCGTGTCTTTAATGGACGATACTAAGGCGATGTTCCCCGCTACGTTGGCGGGGGAGATGGTTTTTTCAGGAAGGGCGACTTCTTGGGCATTCCCTTTAGATGTCAAGGTTACCTTGCTTTTGGTGCCATCGGTGACCTCTATTTGTAAGGTGATCCAATCCGATAGCAAGTTTTTGTTGATGGCGAAAAACTCATCTTTTATTTTAAGCTTACCTGAAGTGGTAATGGCGATGTCCGTGCCCTTGCCATGAACTGCGGCCGAACGGTAATCATCGAACTTCCCTTTTACCCCCAGTCGGATGCCGATATAATTGTCATCGGCAGGAGGGAGGTCTTGCGCTAATTTTATATCCACGGACGTTTTTAAAGTGCCTTTGCCTGATTTGACCTGGGTGGTTAGACAGTGAAGCGTCCGGTTGGAGGCATTTACCTGACAGATGGCATTGCCGTCTTTGATTTTCCAGTCTTGAAGGCGGTTGCCCCAGTATTCAGGGCCTACCCAATCCATGTCCGGCCATTTATGCCAATCACTTTCAAAATGCAGGCTGGTGGTTTTATCTACTAAACGAACGGTCTCCGTAAGAGGTGATAGGATACCCGTTCCAGGCGTCAAAGCGCCCAAGGCCATGATTTTAAGTGATTTCCGTCTTTTCATTTATTCCGTTTACTGATAGAGGTGGTGATTAATTAGTCCAAAATACCTATGAATTAAGCTATAAATAGGTTTAAAAGAAAGGGAAATGAAGATTAATTTTATTATTGGAAATGAAATGAAAATAAAATTCCCCAACAGGAGATCGCATCAATAAGCGGGCGATAGAATGGGAAGCGGAAACGCAGGGGGCTGATGGAACGCTGATGACGCAGATGATTAAGATTTGCGCTGATTTTTTTCTTAAATTGGGAAAGCCAAGTAACCTGAGCTCGACTTATTCTTATAATCGAACTGAGGTTTTAAGTTTATAAAAAAACTTACCATTACTGAGGTTAGGTGTTAAGCAATCAAGCTGTCAAAGAAAAACTACACAACATTAAGCAATTCTTCACCAAGTTTATGGATGCCGTCTACTACCTTTTTCCTATTCGCTGGCCGTGGCGTTACTCTTCCTGTCAAATAGTGGCCGAGCTGTCTTTCGTTGATCCCCGTGGCTCTGGATAGTGCCGCTCGGGTAAGTTTACCGTCCAGAGATTTGAGCAGAGCCTGAGTGTCTAGTTCAAATTCAAGGGTGTATATCCGCTGAAGTTTTTCGGGGATTTTGTCCCCGTCTTCACGCATGCCCTGTAGGTGATATTCAAGAGCGGAGGCATATGATACTTTGACTCCTTCCAGTGTTTTATGGGTGGCGATGCATCCTGGTACTTCTTTACTGTGCGCACCGTAATTGTCCTGCCATGAGATGATTACTTTTACCGGTTCCATGATATTATGATTTACGATTTATATCCTTAGAAAAGCAAGAGAGCTTATCTCCACCCTGCTTGTTTCCAAATGCTATTGAGAATCATTTGAGGGACCGTGTCATTCGGTTTCCCGTTTACCGTGCCCCTTCCTTTTTGGGTGGGATGCTTGAACTGTCTGTGGCTCCCCACCTGACTGTGAAGGTACCACCCGTCTGCCAGCAGCATTTTGATGACCTCCTTTGTCTTGTGCCTTTTCATCTGTTGGGCTGTTGTTTGACATGTTCAAATGTAGTAAAAATACTATGTTTTATAAGGTTTTTAGGGATTTTTTTTCCATTTTCTGCCTTCAACACTATTTTGTAGACCAAACTTTTACGAAACTATGGTGAACCCCCTTAAAGTCCTGTTTATGCTTTAGGAATCGTTATTGCCTAGTCTGATTTTAGTTGATTGATTATATTTTAAAAAATGGAATATGATTATCCACAATGATACCAGTAATCACAGGGAAATTAAATAGGTGCTCACAGAAAACATGGAAATCTCAGAAAAGCCTTATTTCATTCTGGGAATTCTGTGTGTTCCGTGAGAAATAAAACCTACTGGCAATAAAGCGTATAATCAAAAAATGGACAAACCAAAAAGTGCCAAAAAAAACCTGATGAAACTAAATCACCAGGCTTAACTTGTACGCAATATACGGGCGCTGGCCAAGGAATTTCCCAAGGTGGCCGATAAGCAGTTTCAAGAACGATTCAGGAAACTCAAGATTGGTGTTACCGGTGAACTGATGAACAGCATGACTTTTCGGGGATCAGTCTGGAGGATGTGGATGCAACCAGGCTAATCGGTTCTGGCCGGAAGAAAAAGAACTGGCCTAAAGGCCTCGCCCACATGCGGTATCATCTCGGAGAGCTATACACGGAAGTAGTGGCCGATGAGCTTTCGCAGTATGTGAATGAGAACTATGATCGGACATTGAGGTTTAAGTTGTAAAAAGAAAAAGCCCTCTGTTGAGGGCTTTAAATTATGCTACTAATATATTAGCTTCTTGAAGTTCCAAAGCCAACCGGTGAAGGGTGTCCTCGATTCTCTTAGCCTGTTCCTTTGATGGGTTTTTCGCCCCAGAGACATATTGGCGAAGTAAACCAGGGTTCATTCCTGCATGTTTGGCCACAGTGGATATTTTCAAGAAATCAAATCGCTGAAATAGCGCATATACATCAAATAAGTAGACAAACTCCACGGTATCAGGATCAACATCCTCAAAGTCCCTAAGTAAGGTCTTTATTTTTGCTTCCAATTCAGGGACTGTATTTGCATGATCTGTGATTAGGTTGTCATTGTAATTGACTCTCCCCCACAGTTCTTTGCCGCCCTGTCGTTCGATTACTAATTTTACAGTTTCCATTTCTTTAGAATTATCTATATGTTTTACAATTTCTTATCCAAAACAAGGGAGGGGCTATTTAAGCCCCGCTTGTTTTAGGATGGAATTTAAGGTTCCTATTGGAATCTCCCCACTGTGAATGGGGACGGTTACTTTTCCAGGCTTTTCCGGGTTCACAAGTTGAAGATGGCTTCCCTTTTGCGTTTTTTCCACCCAGCCATCTTCCTTAGGCATCTTGAGAAGTTGTTTGCATTTCATATTTCAGAGGTAGCATTTTTGTTACCTTAATGCAAGTTTTTAAGTAGCAAATATGTTACTTTTATTTAAAGTAGGCTTATTATTGTAGGTTTACACCATCAACCAATTTTTGTAAACTAGAATTTTAAAATCATAAATAAACTACTGTTTATTCTAATAGTACCCGCACTCCGGACGCTTTCTGGTTTTTTCCACTGATCCAGGATCTTTACGTATTTTTCAGATTGCCGGGTATTGGTGTGTCCCATGAAGCTGGCCAGTACTTCTAATTTTCCGTCATGTTCCATGTAAAGTGTGGCGAAGGTTTCACGGGCGATTTGGAAGCAGATTTTTTGTTTGACTTCAAGAATATTGCTAATGCTGTTAATGATTTCATTCTGCTTTTGCTCCGTAGGGTATTGGAACATTTTATGGTCTCCCACTTCGTCAATTTCATCTGCAATCAAATCTATTGCCTCTGAGGTTATGGGCATCCTTACCCTTGTGCCATATCGAGAGGTTTTCTTTGGGATGAAATTGAAAAACTCGCCATCTATCCAGTCTAGGTTAAACCTTCTCAAATCTCCATGCCTCATACCCGTTACACAGCATAGCAGAAAAGCCCGTAAAACTATTCTATAGGTGGAGTGAATTAGTGGATCCTGGTAATGCTCCCAGAACTGTAGAAACTCATCCTTCGTAAGTGGCCGGTACCTTCCCATTTCGGATTTCGCTCTGAAGAAGTTATAAGGATGAATAAAATGGATTTCATCGTTTTGGGCGTAGTTTAGGTAGGTTTTGAAATTCTTGTGATGGCAAGCCCGTCCATTAAGACTTTTGCACTTTGTTTTCCTATACATCCATTGGTCAAACTGTTGAGCGGTCTTATTGGTCAACTCTGAGAACGTAAGTGTAGGCTTCCATTCTTTTAGTTTGTTCAAAGTAGTTATGTGATTTCTTTTCGTGAGGTCAGCTATCTCAGCTAGTTTGTACCGTTGCATTACCTTTTGTTCGTAGTAAGCATAAAAATCCTCTGTGCTGAGTTGGTTGTGGTACTCTTTTAAAAATAAATCCAACGTGAGTGGTTGGCGTTTGAGTCTGTATTTGACAATTACCTCTGTGGCCTTTGCTTCAGCATCTTTGATTATGATGTTATAGTCATTGCACAACTGATCATTTTTAAATCTCTGGTTGCATTTCCCGTTCTTTTTATCGAACCGATCGTGCGGCCAGTGGATTCCCAAATCAATGTCTTTTTTATTCCTGTCAATAATCACCCGCAGGTAAAGAAGTACAGTGCCGTCTTTACGAATACGCTGGCGATTAAACACTATTTTATAACTAGCATTAATCATGTTGAAACAATGTTGAAACAAAGATGTCAAATATCACTAGAAACCGTATGTCTCTATGACCTCCAAACCCGCTTTTTGAGCGAGCTGGGAGGATTTTTATTGTAGAAGTACGCGCGGAAGGCTTACACATAGTCTTTGATTTTCAGGTTTTTACGTCTTGATGTTGAAACAATGTTGAAACATTTCAGGTGGTTAATAGCCTGATCAATTCATCTTTTTTTGATGGATCCACCTGAAAGGTTACTGAGATGGGGCTCATAGTTTCATCCTTTTTTTGGTAGTTATTAGGGATTTCCTCCTTCATCATGGACTTTTCTTCATCGCCTATTATATCGTCATATTCCTTTCCATCATATATTCTGGATAGCACCTTGTAAATGTTTACGCCAAGAACTTGGGCATAACTGTCAAGCACGCTCATGTGAAGACTATCCTTCTCAAAATCCTTACGGACAGCTGTGTCCGACTTATTTACTTTCTGTGCCAGTTCAGCTACGGAAAAGCGTTTCTTCTTGGCGATTTCTCGTAAATAGTTTCCTACATGCATAAGTTTTAGGGTTGATTTGCGCAACTATTTGTTACAAATCTGATAAAAAGTTTTCTTAAAAAGGCGAGAATTTCACCCTGAAAAGTTTGACTTTTCAACCTAAAAAGACACGTTTTTTAAAACAAAAAGTTATTTTTTCTCTCAAAAAGTTTGATAAAATCGAACAAAAAGTTTTAATTTGATCCAAGATAAACGAAACAAAAAGTTCTGAAATGAATAGGATCAAAGAAATCATCAAAGAAAAGGGCTATGAAGAGGTTCGGCCAAATGAAGAGATCCTCACGAAGCTGGGCATCAAAATCAATACGTGGACGAAATGGGTGGAAAAGAGACAAGACCCTTCTCTTACCCAACTTCCTGTCATCGCTGATTTTTTACAGGTCAGTGTGGGCGAGCTCATCCAAGAACCCAACCCGGTAAAGTCATGAAGTCGAAAGTTGCTGACACCCTCACCCGGTTTGCCAATGCGAGGGAGCGAGCTTATAGAGCTTCTGGCTCCCTCAGCATGGCCAAGGCAAACGCCATCCACAAAGTGAAGAATGTAGCGGCTTACTTCTCCGAAAAAAGCGAAACGGTACAGCTGAAGGCTGTCAAGCAAATCGAGGGGGAGCTTATGCTCATCATCCCTCATGAACAGAGCCGGTTCAAAGGACTACGAGAAAATATCATCAACCTAATCCAACAATGTCATGCAGTTCGAAACAATAGCCAAAGCCAAGTTCAAGCAGCTGAATAAGGTAATGGCCGATATAAAGGCTAACAGGGTAGCCTATCACATTTGCGAAGACGAAGTGGTAAAAAGGCAAATCGCTTGGACAGTCTATACAGACTTGAAATTCCAAATGCGCCTGACGGCATACCTCGCCTCTTTTGTCACTGACAATGACCTGGAGCAATTCCTTTTATCTCAAAACTTAACCATCAAATCATGAAACTATTTAATGTCTTTCTGGGAGTGATCTTCCTGGTATTTATCCTTTCGATTTGCGGCAAGCTGATGAATTTTCCTTGGCTTGGTTCGCTACCATGGCTTTCCATTCTCGGGTTACCGGTAGTGGTGGTCATTGTGTGCCTCATCATTACGATGATCGGTTTCCTCTATTTCCTGATCAAGCAACTTTTTAACGAGATGAACCATGGAAGCAAGCAGAGCAGTTGAGCTATCCCTTTTGGGAATAAAAATACGGGGCAAGGAAAGCCGAATCTATAACGCCACCATCATCATCGGGTTTGTCATGTTTTTCGCAGCCGGATCACTAGCCGTGGCCACAGATCTCCTTCCCGATAAGAAGCACAAAATAGTAAGGACAATGCGGGTCATCCGCAGAGCCGGTAAGAAAGCAAAAGAAGAAATCTTGGACGTATGGATTTAACCATGACCACCACTATTAGCTCCGACAATCAGGGGGCGGACGATATGCTTTTCAATTATCTACATGGGTACATGCGGCATATCATGAGGAAGGATCACCACGACCTTCGGCGCAATATGGAACAGCTATTTGTCACGCTGGAACAACTTATAAAAGACTTTCATAAGTCCAATCCCGGATACCGGAAGCCAGTAGGGCTACACATCACCTTTAACAGGCCATCGTGCTGTCCTGCCACTTTCCGGATCAGTTACCTAAAAAATGAAATCATAATCAAACCAAAACACCATGAAAAATCTAATCAGAATAATCACAGTGCTGTCCCTGTTGACAGCGACCACCTCATGTTACTCAGAGAGGATTCTCACGGGAAAGCAGACCGTGAAGAAGCTGCAAAAAGAAAGAAGTTTTAAAGGCTGGGATAAATAATAGGTGCCATGAAAAAGGAAATACAAATAACCATAACAGGTACCCATGGATCGGGTAAAAGCAAAGTGGCAGCCATAATACTGGAAGCACTGAAGGAAAATGGATATCGCCATGTAGTACTATACCCAACTCCATTCGCAGAGGAGAGAAAAATGATATGGGATGATTTTCATACCATAATGATGGAGTGCAAGCAAGAAAGGGAGGAGGTCACCAATGGCTGACCACGGAAAATCCGCACTGGCCATGACCATCATAGGGATGATTTTTTGGCTAATAGCATTTTTGATTATGTCAGGGTGCACCGTCTCGAGACCTGCGGTAAGCCCAGCGGGGACGGTGATCGATAAGGATGGTCCGAGAGTGCTGATCCTGTTTGATGACCTCTCCGGAGAGCCTCATAAATTCGCTTACAACTGGTTTTACTTTCAGCAGTCCGATTCCATCGAGATCGGGGATAGAATGAAGATAAGAAAGGAGGCTTCACCATGAAAGGGCAATTCAAAAAACGATTCAAGGAGCAGTTTGGGAAGCATCTTACTAATCTTTACCTCCCAGCATTGGGGCAAGGTAAAATGTTTAGGATCATCATGTACCACTTGATGAACGTCTCTGCTGACCTTAACCATACCATCCACAAGATGGAAATCACCGAAATAGCCGACATGGAGTTTCTTATAAAGGTTAACAACTCGATCGAAATATGGTACCTCATCGATACCAGAAAGGAGGCCGGCCATGAAAGATAATCCAAATCGGGACATTATTCTGTTAGCAGGAATTGTCCTAGGCATGGCCATAATGGGAATGATCACCTATACCGTATGGGTGATCCACTTCCTGATGATCTTGGAGAAAGGAGGTGCAGGATGAGTATGGTCATCGAGAAGCTGAAAGAAGTCCGGGAGACATTGATCAGCACTATTAGGGTGATTAAGACAGATCACGACCGGAAGCAAACACGCATTAACTCATTACAAAAGAAGAAGTATGAACTCACACACAAATACAGAGCAGCAATCAATGCCCTCAATGCAGAAATCAAGCAAACCCGAAACCGAGAAGACTTCAAACCATCCGAAACCATCCATTATCGATTTAGTAGCCGCAGAAGATCGCAGACAAAAGTGGTTCAACAGGATGAGCCTGGCCAGAACCGAAAGTGCATTTGAAATCGCCACAGAGGGGTTCAAAAAGTCTGCTCAAGCTTTGAGCCAATTAGAAAAGGAGGCGGCCAGTGAATAAAGAATACAAATGGACGCTGGAGACTGGCTCTAAGAAGTATCCTTGCCCGGGCTGCCAGAAAAAGACCTTTGTGCGGTATGTGTTCGCAGATACCAGACAGCATGTAGGCGAGCAGTTCGGCAGATGTGACCGGGAGAACAATTGCGGTTATCATCGAGCACCGGAGAAGGATGTTGAATTCCCCCCACACCCCCCGACTAAAAGGAAACTTCCGCCGCCTACCGTGATTACCCCTGATGAGGAGTACATGCAGGGTATCAAAAATAAGCAAGCCACGAATTTTCACGATTTCGCAAAAGGTAAACTGGGCATTACTGCGGAGCACCTTCAGGCATGGGGTGTGGGGACTAAGTGGAAGTTCACCGCTTTCCTCTCCACCACCAAAGATCAGAGGACAGTCAATGCCAAGTTTGTGGCCTACACTTCTGAAGGAAAGCGGAACAAAGAAACGGGGACAGACGGCACGCCGAAATTTATCCCACATTACCTGGGCAAGGCCTATCTCCGTAATATGAAAGTAGAGACCGACAATGCCCGGCTAGAGGACTGGCAGGACTATTACAAATTTGAAAGGTGCTTTTATGGTGAGCACCTTTTTGATACGAAAAGAGACACCTGCCTGGTCGAATCGGAAAAGACGGCGGTATTGGCGGCTTTCTTCTTTCCCAATTACAATTGGCTGGCCACGGGTGGCAATAACGGGATGACCTTCGACCACTTCAAACTCTTCTATGGCTATACGGGAAGGATCTGGAACCTCGTGGACAATGACCAGGCAGGAATAAAGAAAAGCAAAACCGTGGCTTGGCTGGATAAACTGGCCGAGATGCGGGATAATAAGGAGAAGATCCTTTCGGTAAACCTATTTGAAAAGAAGCCAGCAGGTTGGGACTTGGCCGATGCCATCATATTCGATAAGTACCGGGATCCTGCCCAATTCGAAAAAGATTTAAATGAGGCCATCGATTGTCGCCAACAATACGATATCGACATGGAGAGTGGCGAGGTTAGGATCAAGCCCAAATATGAATCCAAGGCGTGGAAGCTGGATGAGAAGGAGCTGAAGCGCGCCAGGCAGGTGGCCAACCGAATATTTGAGGAGCAGGTGGATATCATTGCACCAGATCTACATTGCAAGCAACGGCTAATGATTGCTTTCACCAGCTTTAGGGAAGATGGTTTGCCATTGGCGATCAAGGTATTTGGCCAGCATCCGGGAGAAAGTGAAGAGTCCATTGAAAACTTCTTCCACTTGGTTTTGAAAAATACTCCCGGCGATGATGCCAAGGATTTCTTTAAAGTGGCCAAGGCTGCCGGAGTGGAAACCAGGTATGTCAAGACAGCAAGGAGTGAAGCCGCTGAGGGAGCCGAAGGCATCGATGCGCATGAATGGAAAATTACTTGGCCGGATGATCTGGAGCATCAAGATCACTTCAATGAATACGAATATCGTGAGCAGACCTTCAGCTATTCCTATATCGAGCATAAGAATTGTATTTGGTATGCCACCTTTAATAATAAGGATCGGGAAATAGGCTTTTACAAGATATCCAACTTTGTGATTCGCCCGCTCTACCTGATCAAGTCCAAGACTGATCCCAAACGCTTGTTTGAAATCAAGAATATATTTGGGGTAAAGTACATCATGGACATTCCTACCAAGGCACTGGTTTCTCTCACCGAGTTCCAAGTGTTCTGTGAGTCCAATGGCAATTTCCTTTTCGAAGGTTCCAAACAGCAGTTTACCAAGATCAAGCGAAAGCTCTATGATGAGACCAAAGATGCCGAAGAGGTGAAGATGCTCGGTTGGCAGGATGAAGGATTCTACGCCTTCGCCAATGGCTCCTACAACTCGAGGTTTTCCAAGGTCGACCAATACGGAATCATCAAACACCTAGTGGAGAAGAGCGCAGAGGAAGCAGAGGAAAAGTATTTTTTCATTCCGGCAATGTCGAGCATTTACAAGGACGAAAAAGACCAGTACGATCTTGAGAAAAAATTTGTATTCATTCCACGTCCGGAGGTGAAGTTTTCGGATTGGGCACAGCTCTTTCACGATGTATATGGAGAGAATGGCGTGGTGGGTTTGAGCTTTTATATTTCCAGCCTTTTCCGGGATATGATCTACAGCCGGTTTAAGTTTTTTCCGCACCTGTTCCACTTCGGACCTCCCGGGACTGGTAAATCTACCATGTGCTGGAGCATCCAATATATGTTTGGATTGGAGCGAAAACCGTTTATGCTGAATGCCGGTACTGCGGTGGGTTTCCACCGGACATTTGCCCAGTTCCGCAATGCGGTGGTGTGGTTCGATGAGTACAATAATACCATTGAGTATAAGCGGGTGCAGGACTTGAAGTCCGCTTACGATGGCGCCGGCCATGTGAAAGGCGAGTGGTCAGCTTCGGGAGGAACTTCCAATAAGACCACCACCACACCAGTGGAATCGGCCTGTAATATTTCCGGACAAGAGCTGCCCATTGCGGACAATGCCCTTTTCAAACGCTGCATTCTACTCCAGTATTACAAAACCATCTTCTCCGATGAGGAAAAGATGCGTCTTACGGATCTGCAAAAGCTTCAGGAGAAAGGCCTCAGCCACATCACCGGTGCGCTGATGCGCTTTAGGGAGAAGATGGAGAAGGAGTACTTCCAAGTATTTGACCAAGTGGAAAAGGAAATCATGGAGGCCTTGGAGCATGACGAAACCATTGAGTCCAGGATCATTAAAAACATGGCGGTGGTGGCCACTACCTTCAAGGTACTCGAGCATGAACTACCATGGCCATGGAACTGGCCAAAGATGAAGGAGGTGATCGTGAAGAACATCAAAAGCCAAAACGGCCTGATCAGCAATGCCAAGGAGACCAATCAGTTTTGGGATGCGGTGGACTACTGCATCAGTGAAGGGGAGCTAAAGGATGGAGAGGACTTCAAAGTGGAATACTGCTCCTCCATTAAGATCACTGTAGATAGGAAGCCGGTAGAGCGGAACTTGGTACCACCGCAGAAAGTACTCTTTATCCGCATCGCCACCGCCCACCCCAAGTACATGGAGGCTCTCCGGAAGCAGGGTGAAAAAAAGGGCATGGACAAAGGATCCCTTGCCCACTACCTCAGCCACAGTCCTGGTTTCCTCGGCATGGTGGGAAGTACCCGGTTCAAGAAGGGAGAAAAGAGTTTTACCTCCAATGCCTACGCCTTCGAATACAAGGGACTTGAAGACCAGGGCTACAATTTTGACCGCTTCGATGAGGAGGAAGCCGAGAAAGAGGAAACCGAAAAGAAGGAGATGGCTGTGAAGTTTGGTGATGATCAAGAAGTGAATTTCTAAATGCCCCTGCCTTGAAAGTCATCCCCTATAGGGGGAGCGAGGGGGGGGGAACTGTAGCAACGAATTTCAAAGGATTCATCTAATGGATCCTTTTTTAAAAAGCCTTTTGGTAACGCCTCACACGAGGGCAGATTCTTGTCAAACTGTTCAAACAGATCAAACAAGGTATATAAATATCAATGTAAATAATAATAAGAGGGATTTAGATAGAAATGGAGCGGTCTGGCTGTTTGACAGCGTGCGACACCGTTTGATCATGTTTGAACAGACTCCTTTTGTCCAACAGCGTTTGAAAAGCTGTCCTCTGAAAAATCGCCCTATATGGCTTAATTGAAGCGATTTGGGGCTTTGTTTGAACTGTTTGACAGGTTTGAACAGAAAGTGTGTGGTAGAAAAATTAATATGTATCATTTATGAAAAATCCATGCGTAAAAATCGAACTGCAAGTGGTGGAAGATATCCGGGAACTGATGAAGCAGGATTGGCAAAATAACCTGGTCCGCAATGTGGGGCTCCTATACTTCCAGCTGCTCGAGGGTGGCGGTTTCGTCACCAAGGCCGTCAACCACACCGATTCAGGTGACTGGATGAAGAAGATGGTCAAACAAAAAAGAATCTATTTACCTAAACAAGCGATTTATGTCGAAGAAGAACATTAGGCCTCGGCTCCGCTCAGCCACCGAAACCAATCCGCTCCCTGAGCGAAGCCGAAGGGATGTGATCATCGAATACGATTCCTGCTATCGTGGGAAGATCGAAATTCACCGGTGTAGGGAAAGTGGGGAGGTAGTTTATCATAAAATAATCAGGTGAAAATTATCTTGAAACCTCAAATTAATTAATTACCTCAAGCGCCCTTTCCAAAATTTCCTCATTATTGATAATGATTAAATTCAATTTTCTCCTTGTTCTTGACATAATTTGAATAAGCATTTGTGTGGGATGATAATAGGGAGTTCGAGCATATCCTCTTGTTGATAAATCATTCCTTTCATTGTAAAAAAAGTGTGAATCAATAACAGCAATAACTTTATCAAATTCCTGCCCAATAACATTATGAGCATTATCCTCTCCATAAATTTGAAATTTTGTATAAGGATGCTCTGTAACGGAGTCAGGAGTATAATTTATTGATTTCCAGCCTTTTTTTGTCTGTGTTTTAATATAATTTTTAGCATCAATATTTTTCTTGAAATAAGTTAGTTCGATATTAGATTTATCTCCACCAGAATGGATTTTGTTTTTTCTATTTAGTATACCCATAATAAATGAGGCTATTTCTTTATTTGTTCGAATTTTGGTTGTTAATTGATAGTGAATTCCACTAGTGTTTTCTTGAATAAAATTTTCAATGTTATTTTTGGCCTCCTGCTTTTTCAGGTATTGTTGCATATCAAAAGAAAATATACAATTTATATTAGATGCTTTAATACTAGAAATTATTTGTTTAAGTTGATTGGGGTAAATTCTTTGCGTTTCATCAATTATAACTAAAAAATACTTTGATAAATCTCTGTCACCTAAATCTCTTATAGCTATTATCTCCCAAGAAAATTCTTCCAAAAGCCTTTGATGACCTTGATTTAAAATTCCACAATGAATCACCAAGCATTTATGTCCTTGGTTCATAATTTCTTTTCCAATGTCATAAGTTAATAAAGTTTTCCCTGTACCAGCTTTTCCTGAAATTGATATAAAACATGTACCACTAGATGATATGTTTTGTAAAGATTTTTTTTTGATTTCCTCTTGTTGGTTTGTAAGAAAATAATTTCCCCGCATAAATCTTTCTGTCGAATTAAAGGGGGAAACTAAATAGTTCGAGGGGTTAAATATGGTGTCAATATTATATAGGGCTTTAGCTTCTTGACCTAATATTAATCGTAATAATTTTTCGAAATCATCTTCAATGAGGTTACCTTGTTCATCTAGAACGTACAATTTTCGAGACCTACTTTCAAAACAAAAATTTATAATATCTTCTTCTAAAAAACTTAAATAGTATTTATTTTTTTTAAGTTGGTAGATTATTTTTTCTTCCGTGCTTGAACTTTTTAGTTCAATATTTAAAGTGTAATTTTTTCCAAACCTAAGTAGATCAAATTCTTTGCTGATTTGGGGTATGGTATACCCTATGTAAAAACTATTAAAACAATCTTCATTCAGTGAAATAAGGTTAAGTTCTCTACAGAAAATCATTAAATCGTTTAATTCTTGATCTTTGGGAGAAATACCAAAAAAATTACAGTAATTCTGAAATAATTGTTGTTCTAAGAACTTGTGAGCGTATATTAATGACTTTAGGTTAATCTCTTTCATCAATTTTTTGAATAATAAATGATTAGTTATCACGGTATTTTCCGCTAAATTAAATCTTTTGCCCAATTTCTATTATTTGGATTAAGCCCCCTTTTTTTCCACCACCTGTCAGAGGCATTTACAGGTTGAATTTTGAGCGATTTAAATCCTTGGCATTTTGCTTCTTCCTCAATCAATTTTAAGAAGTAGGATCCATTCCCTTTATTTCGGAATTTAGGAAGGGTTTCGAATAGAACGATTTCTAAACTTGGAAAACTCTTGTTAAGCTTAGCATAACATACCACTTGTTCTTTTTTCTCAAATATCCATAATCTACTTTCTTCAAGGGCTGGATATAGTCTTTCAAAACTTCCAAATAAGGTATCATCATCATATCGATAATATTCATTTAGAATATTCCTAATAGACTGTGAAAATTCAGTTGAACAAAGTTGTAAATTCATATTAATTAGATGAGTCTATGTTCATGATTTTGTCATAAAAATCATATCCGTCAGGAGTTATTTGATAATGGTAGTCACTTCCACTTCCTTCGTAACTTTTAATAATGAAACCTTCCTTTTCCATTTTTCTGACCAAAAGATGGGAAGGTGACAATGATTGTTTCTTTTCAATTGTCTTAAATATGGATTGAATCAAGTCTATGTCATTCTCCTTACTTAGGGAGGATAAAACTCTTTTTGTTTGATTGTCAATGGAAAAATTACTTTCACCATTATCGATGTCGGATGATTCGTCCAATAGCTTTTTAAATTCCTTACCTATTTCCGTTAACTCAAATTTTTGATGTCCTAAACTTCCTTTTCGAGATGTGGGCTTTATTAGTTCATTATATAATGCGGAACCAACAATATCACTTTCTGAGGATAGTGGTCGATCAGAAAAAATTTCTTTAAACAATTCAATTATTGATTTTTTTTCTTTGTCATTAACTTTTTCAAATAAACGCTTTGCTTCTTCAGAAATAACAGGGCTTGTGTTAGTCGAATGGTTTGAGTTAATTTCAGCCGGAATTGAGGAGACTCTTTTTTCCAATTCATCAATTTCCCCTCTAAGCTCAGCTCTTTCGGTCTTAAGGCTTGAAATTTTTTGCTGAAGGTCAATGTTTTCATTGACCATTATATCAAAATCAGATTTTGGTACTACACTTTGGAAATCAATAAACTTTAAAATTTGTGGCCTAATTCTCTTATCAAAAAATGTCACAATGGCTAATGTTAAATTCGAGAAGAAGTAGGTAACAAATATTAGTGTAATTGAAATGCCAACAGTAATTAGGAAATCAAGAATCCAAGGTAAAGTAAAATAATCTTTTAAAATTGTAATTCTCTCCAATCTTTCATCACCATCATCAAAAAAAAAGAAAGTGTAAAAGGCTTCCCAATGACGAATAATCCAAACTATGATAAATGCCCCTATGAAGGGATTCCTTGATTTATCTCGGATATCTACCTTGACCGCTTGCCAAACTGAATCAATCATAAAATTTAATTTTCACATATATCTACCACAATACTTTTGTCAAGAGATATCTTAACTCTTTTGCCAATAAGTTGAAAAATTGCAGCTTCAGAAACTTCCTTTAAATTAACTGTGAATGTTTCTGTCCCAATTTTATGGATACTAAGTTGGATTGAGCCTGTCGAATATTTGAGCAATATACCTTCTTTTGTATGTGTCATGATTTAGTTAAATAAGCTATCAAAAATGAAATAATTGAATTTAATAACAGGATCACCCACCAATATTTTACTTGGAATACTGATCCTTTTAGGTTTTTGATCTCTAGTTTTTCCCGTTCTTCTTTTTTCCGTTCAGCTATTGCATCAATTTCTCTTTGTTTTTCAAATCCCGGAAAATTTAATCCCTCTTCGGTGATGGTTAGAATTGGATCCCTCGATGCTCCTTTTAAAATAATCAAACCTCTTTCTTCAAGTAATGAAATTAAGAACTGTAATTCCTGCATTTTTATCGAGCCATCCGCATCATTATAATCATGGTAAATCACTCCTTTAGGTACAGTTTTTCGTTTATTAATTAGATTGAGAATTATTTCTGCTTTTTCTTCTTGAGTACTAGTCATAGAGGTTAAGTATCAAATAAAGTAAAATCTAAAATAAGCCATTCAAAAGATATTGCATAGCCTACGGATAACTCAAATAGATGTCCCTAACATTTTGTATCAAAAAAAACTTTTTGTTACTTTAATGGAAACAAAAAGTTACTAGTGAGACGTTCTTTTTTACTCGAGATCCCGATCAAACCACACCTTAAGAAGTACCTTGAGGAGTTCTACACCTTGCCCTATTCGCTGAATCAAAAGGATGAATTGGGGCTTTTTCTTTTTCACCTGCTGAGAAGAAGGGAGTTTCGATCTGAGGAATACTTTTCTATTAACCACTGCACGGAAAGCTTGGAGGTAAAGGTGAGTTCATTCTACACTTTTGATAAAGGCTGCAAGTATATGAGTGCCTACCAGGCGCATTTGCTGAACAAGTACCTAGAGGAGATGATGATGCGCCATTGTTTGACGTGGATAGAAGCTTTGGAGATGGCCAATGTGCCTAACCGGAGAGCAATTTTTGAATGGATAGAAAAGTACGAACTGGATGGAGGCAGTAAGGATTGGTACCATCTGATCAAGCAGCGTTACTTTAGGCACAGAAAGTACAAAGAAAACCGAAAAACAGCCGTGCGCTGTGTCCCTAAATTTTAACAGCAGATTTATAACCTTTGGGTATGAATCTGACCTTTCCTGTCACCGGTGATAATTATGGCGGGGTTGACCGCTTTTGGTTTATCCATGAGGATGATATTTCCCATTTGGATACCAATGGCATGATCATTCCCAAGGAAGGTGCTTTTTGGAACCTTGGAAAGGCTACTAAGTACACACTTGATTTCTCCAATCCCGGGCAAGTGAAAAGAGGCGGTACTATTTACAGCCCTCGCCTGACGGGTACGGTGAAGAAGTACCGCCCGGAACTGGAGGCGGTATTGGAGCAGATGCGAGGAGAGCGGTTTGCGCTTGTCATTAAGGACAAAAACGGCTATTTGGTGCAGGTGGGGCGACCGAATGAACTGCTTACTTTTTCAGCGGACCAGGCCACTGGGGGATTGCCTTCTGATAGTAATTCCTATGACCTTAATTTTAGAGGAGAAACCACCATTAAGCCCATTCCTTACCTGCTTGAGATAGAAACGGATCCAGAGACACCCACCGATCCCGTAACCGGAGCACCGGTCACGATCACCGTCAATGGCCAGCCTTCCTTTACCGTTCCCGCCGGAGGAACCTTGGCAATTACCACAGAATTCACCCTTGAATACACCATATTATGAGCACTTGGAATGACGTAAAATCTTATGTGTCCACTCAGCTAAAGCCCGGCGTTCTTGGCAATACGGATGTACAAAAAATACTCAATTCCATCAATGCGGTAATCAATCAACTGAATGCCGGTTCGCTGGATCCGCAGAACGATGCCACTTGGAATCCTGCTACAAGCTATCCGGCAGATACCCAACCCGTCATTTATCGCGATACCTGGTTGCTCAGCAATGTGGCCAATAACCAAGGAAATGAACCCATTAACAGTTCTGGCGTGGTTCATCCCACTTGGCGTGTGGTCAATGCTTCTTCCGGATCAGGGATTAAAGCTTGGGAGGCAGGTGTTTATCCCAATTCCCTCGAGATCGTTTTTTATGCAGGTACCCTTTATTACCTGAATCGTGGCGTAGTAGGCGCATCGCCATTTTCGAGTACAGACATCGATGCCGAAATAGCAGCCAACCAATGGACGGCCATGAGTGGTGAAGGGGGAGCCGGTGGCAATTATGTCATTAACCCGGGGACGTTTGAGCAGACCGATGCTACCAATTCCAGTTTGACAGGCGTGGTGTATGTCTTGGATGGGTCTACTTATAATGTAGATCAAAGTTTTTCCACGCAGAGCACGCCATCCTCTGGGAATAGCCGGTGGGAAATGTACGTAGGTAAAAATGATGGTACCATCGATTACCTGTATGGTGCCGAGGCCGCAGACCCTTCCCGTCCTTCGCAGCCATCGGGTACCATCGCGATCCGTGAAGTATTGAGACTGGACAGTGGTGAAGTGCGGGAGGAAATAGAGGTCAGCGATTTTATAGAGACCAAGTTCCGGACGGCAGTCACATCCAATAGTACAGGAAAGTACGCTTTGATCTGGCGGGGCAATATCTCCGGAGTGAATAATTACGGCATCCAGATCGATTACATCATGCCTGCCCAGCACGATGATGCTAGCACTGGCCGGATCGGTACACTAAACCTAAATGTGACCTGTCAGGGCGGATCACCGGAAGCAGTCAAATTCGAAAACCAAGACAGTAACGCCCAAGCGGGTGATTTCGAATTGCTGGAATTCAATGACGGTACCTTAGGGATCTACCAAAAATCAACCCACTGGTGGGGAAGGGTCGAAGCCTTGCGTGTACGTAATAACACGGGTTTGGTACTGGAAACTGACTTTTATGATAACCAGCCTTATGCTGCTTTGCCGTCCAGTGAGAATTCATGGAGTAGTGCTCCATCTGGATCTGGTGGATCAGAAGCCAATAACTTCACACCCACCACGGGTACCACGATTACCTTTGACCAATCTCGTAAATACGGGTTCAATGGTACGCCTGTAACAGGAAACCTGACCATAGGGGTCACCGGAGCAAAGGAAAAGAACATGGCCAAGGTACTCCATAACGACAGTACCGAACCTACCATTACCCCTCCGGGGGGGTGGATCTAATTTTAGAGGCGGGTGAATATGTAGCAAATGAAGAGAACAGGTTCCGCTTTGTCCTGGACATGAATGACGCCGGAACTGTTACGGCAGTTTGTTACACCATCAGTCAAAATCAGCTATGATGTTTCAGCAGCAGTATTACCAATCTATAATAAAGAAAAAACCTAAGGGGGAGGGGTTTCTTGACGAGGTGGCGGGGGCTTATAGGGCATTTAGTACTAGGTTGGTATATTCTGACTATTCTGGTTATTGCCTAAGGATAACTGACGGAACAAATGTCAAAGACATTGGATTTGTTAATTCAATAATTGACATTGGAAGTATTAATGACTTCATTTCTAATTTTTCACCAACAATTGTAACGGTAGATATTTGGTACGATCAAAGTGGAAGCGGAAGAAATTGGTTCCGGCTGTCAAATGGGTGGCGTATTTGGACAAGTACAGATGGTTTTTATACAATTAACAATGTTCCTTTTTTGTATGCCAATACATCTGTTAGCATGTTTTACACTCCTTCCGAGTATCCGTCAAACTTGAATTTCTTTTATTCTTCTGACTTTGATAATACAGAAACATCATTAAGAAACCTCATTTCTGCAAGCGCACAAACGCCAGCTCAATCGCATGGTCTAATATCTACACAGGGAAGTACTAATACTACCTATCATAGGAACTATGGTCCTCCTGTATTATATAAAAACAAGTCATTGTTTTCTTTGTCTGACAGGGGGGATGTATATGATCTATGGAACGGTGCTGGAGTAATTTGCGAAAAAGACGTAGATATTAGTTTCAATTGGTCTCCAAACGATATTGTGATAGGTTCTGCTACTGCTGGAGGATCGAATGGTCATCGAATAAATGACTGGATCGAGTTTAAAGAGGATATGGAGTTTTCTAAAATCGAAACTGTTTCTGATAAAATTAACCTTGCTTATAATTTCTACTGATATGAATATTCAACACGACACACCTATCCCTGACACCCTTTCTCCATTTGTTAAGAAGCTAACTGCCACGAAACTTGTGCGGGACGATGAATTTACAATTTCCGTGAAGGTAGAGTACTTCGAGGATGATAATAATGGCGGGTTTGGTGATCCGGCCATGCTATGCATCGAAAATGACCAGAACTGCACAGCAGATCAGAAGGCAGTATTGAAGTCCAGATACCGCCCATTTTTCAAGGAATTCAGCACCCGAGGAAATAAGGTGGATGAGTACGGGAACCTCGTGGAAGTGGACCAGTCCGGAGAGTATCCTGATGGATCCATCGATGAGCGGGAGCACTGGGAAAGTTATCTTGCCAGTGAGGTAGCTGGTATTACAGTGATGGAAAAAGAGGATACCTTGATTAGGCTTTGCTTGTCTAATTTGGTGGTTAGGGGGAGGATATAAATTTACATTAAATCAAAAGAGTGATTTTGGAAAACCAGATAAATGTTTATTATTTTGAGGATGAAAAAATTTTTCTATTTAAAGCTATCTCTTTTCCTCCTTATATTATTGTGGATTCCTTTCATGGTTAAATTGAGGAGTGCAAAGCTTGAAATATATCCATCTATAATGCTGCCTTCTGGACCACAGGTATCAAATACTAAAATTGCTGTGCTGGAATTTCAAAAGAATGAGATTTGGGGCATTAAGTCAGGAGAAGAATTCGAGGTGAATTTAAAAGAGATTTTTAATGGAATTCCTGAACAGTACTATCCATATTTCTACTCAACTGAATTTGGTACCAAACCTGTTGAAAGCTCAATGATCTTATGGGGACATTTCCTATTAATTTATATTCTAGGTTTAGCTTGGATAACTCTGCTATAGCGAAGGATTTTTTGATTCGAAAGGTTGAGGAAGAATATGGTACAATAGACTATTTAAAATTGAAAAAAGTATCATTGAAAATAAATCGTTCAACTAGAGAAATTATTTTGAGAAATATCGATTATGAAAAACGTATTGGGTTTAGTAGATGATTTTTTTAGAGGATTATTTAATAGAATTGAATCTAACACTAGCTTGGACAATTATGAATTAGGGATTTTAAGAATTTTTTCGGGTTTATTTTGTTTAGTTTATTTTTTGCCAAAATTTGGTTGGTTGAGTGAATTCTCGGATTCTTATTTTCGACCTGGATATTTTAATTTTACAAATGTATTTAACGGATTCTTACCGGATTGGTATTTTAGATTGTCTGATTACCTGATTATAGGGTTATTAGTTTCTGTATCCCTAGGTATTTTTACTAGGGTTTCACTTCGGATTCTATCTATAATTCTAATTTTCAATTATGGGTTTCAGTATAGCTTTGGAAAGGTGGATCATTTAATATTGTTTCCTCTTTTATTTTTGTTTCTAAGCTTCACCAATTCAGGATGCCAGATTGCTTTTATAAAAGATCGAGAATCAAAATTTGGATCTTTATCATTAGCTGTTTTTTCAATCTGTATAGTATTTGCTTTTTTTACTGCGGGGTTTGAAAAATTATTTTCTTGGATTGATTTTGACCTTGGAACAAGTGGAGTTCTGTTCTGGTATCAGTATGGCTATTTAGTTTTAGATAGACAGTATCTTTTGGCAAATTACTTCTCTTCCCTTCATCCGATTATCTATGAAGTTATGGATTATTTAGCTGTGGTATTTGAGCTGTCTGGAGTGATATTTTTATTTGGAACTAAAAAAAGTTGGAAAATTTATTTACTTATAGGTTCAATTTTTCATTTCATAAATACATTAGTACTGAATATTCCTTATACCCATCACTTGATCGTATTTTCAGTTTGGCTTAGCTTCCCATTCCTAAAAAGGTGTAATTTTCTGTTTATATTGTACCTAGTTCCCCTATTTTTTGAAGGGAATTTAAGGGATGCATTTCTTTGGGGAATCATGATAATTTTTGGTTTTTTAAACGTTTTCATATATCATAAGGAGGTGTCTACTCCTGAAAATTTCAAGCAAGATGTGAATTGAATAAATTGGACAAATCTTTATATTTTTAGGTATGGAAAAATTCGAAGAAAAGTACCTAACTTGGATTGCTTGGGGATTGGCAGGGATTTCGTGCTTTATGTTTGTTATGCCCGATATTTTGTGGGATTCATATACTATTAGTGAGTATGGGACTTTTGTAGGAGGTACAGCTGGACCACTTGCAGCATTAGCAGGCTTTATTTTTATTTATAAAACTTTGAAAAATCAGCAGGAACAGATGTTTTTGCATGATGAGCAATTCGAGGTAGAGAATTTTGAAAATACTTTCTTTAAACTCATTGATTATTTTACTGAGATGTCAAAAGAAAGTAGAATTAGGCAAGACAATAATCCGTTCGTTAGAGTACTTGATCGGGTACATGAGGAATATCATGATATAGTTGGATTGGTTAATATGTTGAATGAAGGGGATACTAAGTCTCAGGTTGAACTTTTTAAAAATCATATCCTTCCAAAGTTTAAAGGAGGATTCATAACTTGGAAAAACCTTCTAAACCTCGTAAAAATCATACTTCATCAAATTGAGGAAAATAATAAAATAGAGGACTATCATCATTACAGAACCATTTTTTTATCAAGATTTACAATTTGGGACTGTAGGTTGGTGTTTTACTTTTATATTATGTACTACGATGAATTAAATAAACCAGATAGAACGGTATTGTTTAATTTTATAGCAATGTTTGACAGTAGCAACCTATTTGATTCAGATCATTTTTTATGGTTAGATGATTTCAAACCTTAACTTTTCCACTGTCCTCTAACCCCTCATAAGCTCGAATTACCTTAGTAACCTGAACAAATGCTATAACGCAGGTTAACTAAAACTAAGGTAAATGTGAGCAATTCGAATACTTCTTTTGGTGCTACTTTTCGATTGATGGCGATCCATGACGATTTCCTTCAGGAGCACTTTGTCCGTTTATCCGAAACCGAATCCTTCAGACCGCATTCGATTGATGACATGTATCATCAGCATGAGGCCTCTTTGGCCATTGGCCGGGACTATGAAAATGGTCTGCTGTATTTGAAGGCAAATTCCCAAATAGCGGTCATCCCCATAGTCGGTCCTACTGACAAGTATGGCGGATGGTACTCCATGGGCTATATGGGCATGAGCACTATGCTTTCCCGGGCAAAACAGTCAGAAAAATACAAGGCCGTACTTTTTTATGTCGATTCCCCTGGTGGTACCGTGGACGGGATCAGGGTCATTTCGAATGACATCATGAACGTAGGAATGCCCACACTTGCCTTTATTGATGGCCTTGGAGCTTCTGGTGGCATTTGGCAGTCACTTTCTGCTGACCGTGTGTTGGCAAACAGTCAGAACGACAATATCATTGGAAGCATTGGTGTCCAGACCCTCCATGTGGATCGCAGTAAAGTGTTGAAGGAGACCGTTGGGGATGTCACCGTACTCCGAGCTAGACAATCCACCCTCAAGAACAAGGTAAATTCCTATGAGCCGCTTTCCGCTGAAGGGAAAAAGCAGATCGAGGACAGTCTTTCCGAATCTGCGGCACAGTTTATCGCCTTTGTCCAATCCCGCCGTCCTGGTATCAAATCTAACAGTGATGTCCTGAAGGGGGAAATCTACTCAGGAGCACAAGCCCTCAATGAGGGATTGATTGATGGCCTGTCCACTTTGGATGAGGCCATTGCTGAATTGGAGGCTAGGATCAAGACCGGCAAAAGCACACCGAAAAATCAAAATTCATCAAATAAACCAGAATCAAACATGAAGTTTAAAGCTGCCCTGACGTCCATTTTGGCGGTTCTTGGTTTTGCGAAAGTCACCTCAGAAGATGAGGCTCCGATGGTAACGGAGGAGCGACTCGAGCAGATCAATGCCGAACTGGCCGCCAAAGACAAGAAGGTTTCCGAGCAGGACACCGAGATCACTCAATTGAAAGCGGATCTAAAGACCGCCAAGGATTCCCTTGCCACTGCTGAGTCGGACAGGGACAAGTACAAGGCCGATGCCGATAAATTCGGTAAGCAGGCCGGGGCTTCCCACGCTAATCCTAAAAAGGAAGGCGCAGAGGGAGGAAATACCGAAGAGGATGAAAATTCCTCCGCCATCGCCAAGCTGCCACACAATGCGGCCTTGGACAATAATCCAATGTTCAACTAAGCCAATCTTTTTTACTTATGGATGTACAAGATATCATAACCGAATTTGGAGCCTATTATATCAACCAAGGCCAAAACCTGTCAAGACTGGTAAAAATCTTGAATGAAAAAAGTGTCACGGAGAACGCTTTTACCACGGTAGTTACCGATGATACCCTTTACAGGGGCGGTAAATCCACTATCGGTAGGCTCCTCCAACCATTCCAAAAAGGCTGGACGCCCATCGGAAACGTAGGGTTTACCCCTATTGCTATTCCCCAATATCCATTCAAAATGGATCATGAGGAGTACCCTGATGACTTGGAAGCCACTTGGTTGGGTTTTCTTGCTGACGAAAGCCTGAACAGGAGTGAATGGCCGTTTATCCGTTGGCTCGTAGAAGTGCATTTGCTTCCTCAAATCAAAGAGGATTATGAACTCAACGAGATTTTCTCCGGAGTGTATGTGGCTCCTACCCCTGGCACTGCCGGTGCTGCTGGTACGGCCATGAACGGGATCAAAGAAATCCGTAACACGCATATTTCTGATGGTCGAATCACCCCGATTACCATTGGTGCGTTGGAAACGGATCCACAGGCTTTTGTGGAACAAATCGAGTCATTTTCTGACCAAATCAATACCCGATATTGGATGCAGAATATGGAACTGAACATGAGCCAGACGTTGGCCAAGCGTTATCGAAGAGGATACCGGAAGCTTTACGGTAAAGACACCGACTTCGACGGAGTGAAAAGCTCTGTAGAAGATACTAATATCATGGTGGTTGGTAAGCCTTCCCACGAAGGATCGGACATCATCTGGTGTACACCAAAAAGCAATGCCATCCGCTTGCTGAAAAAGTCCCAGAACATGAATCGTGTGAGAATCGAAACTGCCAAGAGGGAAGTTTCCATTTTCACGGACTTCTATAGTGGCATTGGGTTCCTGATCCCAGAGATCGTGTTCACCAATGACTCGGAATTGCCGGTTTAAACAATTGATCGGGAGCCTTGACGGGCTCCCTTTTTTCCATTTCTAATCTTAAAACAATGGCTGAAAAAAAAGAATTGACCGCTGAAGAGATCAAAGCTCTTCAGGATAAGAATAAAGCACTGGAGGCTGAATTGGTAACTGCCTATTCAGCACAGGCCAAGGCCGAGGAAGCACGAAAAGAAGCTGAAGAAGCTAAGGCCAAGGCCGAGGAAGACAGTAAGGCGAAGGATGCGATTATCGAGGAACTCAATGCCGAGATGGCCAAGAAAGATGCGGCAGTGGCCGATGCCAATGAAAAATCCGCAGGTAAGCCGATCATCAAGGTTGGCAAAGAAAGCTACAAGTTTGTGGTGAAGAAGTTTGTCCATAACTATAAGGGCAAGCGTGTAGAAGTCGATGAGGAAACCCTCAGAAAGGACAGCGATTTGGTGAAGGAACTGATAAAAATCCGTTCCGGTGTTTTGGTAAAAATGGAAGGAGGTAAATAATGGGATTTGAGTCTTTAAAGAAAAACAAAACCCGCGACAATGCACCTGGTTTGAGAAAAACCATGTGGTTGGCCGAGCGGGATTGGTTTATGGCGGATACCGGTCTGGCGGCTCCGGTAGCACCTTTTGAGAATCCGGGAGATTCCTTGAGGATCAGTGACACGCATACTTTTGAAACCGAGTTTGGGTTTGTGCCTTTTCACACCACCTTGGCGACCGGTGAGCTGACCGGGGAAATGGTCGGTGACCGTGAATCCAGAACCAACAATCCAAATCTTGTGGGGAAACACCCCGGCCTGACCGCCGAAATTGTGGAGTTTTTCCAACAGAAGAAAAATGGTGATTGGATCGTATTGGTGCAGACCTTGGAGGGTGAACTCATCCAATTGGGTGAGGATGGACTTGAATGTGAAGTGAGCTTTAGTTTCGGTTCCGGTACCGTAGAAGGCGGATACCAGGGCGTGACGGTTACCATCACCAACTATGGTAAATTATTCTTCTATGAGGGTGATATTACCGAATACCCTGAGCCAGTTGTTTAACCCAAATCAGTTGATCATGTCAAATAAGAAGCTTCCAGAGCTGCCCAAAGAGGTAGGGGAAAAATATGAATGCTCCATCACCCCAACGGTGGTGCATATCCGGAAACCCAAAGAGTTGGCCGGACGGTATGACTTTAGGAGAATCAGCTTGGCACAAGCCGAGAAGCTTGCCAAGGCCGAAAAGTACTTCAAGAAAAAGGAGACGGCAACTGCCGTAAAGAAAGGTTAATGGTTATTAGTGGTTTGAAAATGAGGAAAGCCTCCCTGATCATCGGGGAGGCTTTTTTATGTGTCCTCTAAATGGCAATTGCCAACTGCTAGTTTCGAATATGGATGAAATAAACAATTGGTTTAAGGGAGATCAGGAGTACCAGGGCGGTGTAGATCTGTACAGAAAGTACGGAAAGGATCCAGTCATGCTTTCTCTTTTCAATCTTCCTGAGACTTCCTTTACCCGAGGGAAATTGGTGGATGCCTTAAAGGGGTTAAGCCCGCAAGCAACCAATGAGGAAAACGAAAAAGATCAGTCTGAATCCAAGGCCAAGCTTCCCAAGCAAGTGCTTGAACTGATACAAAAGCGTAGCGTGCTCCATGGAGAGTCCTTCCACCTAAAATCCAAAACAGACAGGCACAAGGTGGCCAATGCCATTTTAGCGATCAGCAGCAAACTAGATAGTTACTTTGACCATGGGGAGCTGCCTGAAGAAGCTACGGGAGGCCATTCAGAAAGTGACCTTCCAAACAATGGGTGGGAGCTGCATATGCTGATCAATACCAATGCGGCCTATATCGCCAAGAATAAAACCAAGGATAACAAACAGGGTGAAGTGAAGCGCAGGGAGCGCCAAAATACATCCATTGAAGAGCGGTTAAAATCAATCAACTATGAAACTACAGGATAAAGTAATCAAGGCGGAGAAAGTAGACTGGAGGTCACTCAAGTGGCTTCAGTCTGAAGAACTCAAGACACCAGTGGAAATTGATAAACTGGTGGAATCACTGATGAAAAACCACCTTATTAGGGGGTTCCACATTTGGGAGGATCTGGACGGAGAAAGATGGATCCTTGACGGTCATCACATGAAAATGGCCTTGGAGCGGATCGATAAAGACGGGCTGATGGAAATTCCCGACCTGCTGACCGGGTATTTCATCAATTGTGCTGACCGCAAAGAAGCCGGTCGGATCGTGCTGCTCCATTCTGCCAGTTATGCCAAGCTATCTGCCACCGGTGTCATGGATCACCTAGCTTCCTTTGATCTTGATTTGGATGAATTGGGTACCATGGTAAGCCTGGACGCTTTCGATTTTGGTTCGGTCGAGCAATTGGCACTGGATGAGCTGAACCGTGCCAATGGTCTGGATGAGGATGCTGAGGACGGTTTTGAGAGTATTCTTCCAAAGGAAGGTGTAACCAAGGAAGGCGATTTGTATGAATTGGTGAGTGGTTCGGGAATGGTACATCGGATCATTTGCGGGGACAGCACAAGAGCCGAGGTGGTCGAAAGGCTGCTGGATGGCCAAAAGCCTGTATTAGTCGTGACCGACCCTCCTTACGGTGTGAATTATGATCCCAATTGGCGGCCAATAGCCACCAAAGGCAAAATTAAGAGCACGGGAAAAGTCAAGAACGATGACCAGGCAGATTGGGCGGCCACTTATCCACTATTTGATGCCCAAGTGATGTACGTATGGCACAGTGCGATTCATTCCAATACGGTTTATCAAAACTTGATCGATTGCGGCTATAAGATCATTTCGCAGATCATTTGGAACAAGCAAAGCCCTGCCATGTCTCGAGGTGATTACCATTGGAAGCATGAGCCGTGTTGGTATGCCGTGAAAAAGGGACAAAAGCACAATTGGCAGGGAAGCCGAAAAGAGCTGAGCGTTTGGGACATCAAAAACCTCTCTGCCAAGAGCGTCCAGGAGGAAGAAGGCCAGACCGGCCATGGTACCCAAAAGCCCATCGAGTGCATGCGGAAGCCCATGGCCAATAATTCCAAGATCGGTCAAATCGTAGCAGATCCATTCCTTGGTTCGGGCAGTTCCCTGATTGCTGCCGAGCAATTGCACCGAATTCTTTATGCTTCTGAGTTGGATCCTCGCTATGTAGATGTGGAAGTAACCCGCTGGATCAACTGGATGGAAAAGCAAGGAGTCAACTGGTCTGTTCGGCTCAATGGGGTGGAACTGAACGAATCTGAAATCAAAGAAATCACTGAAAATGTCGAACGGGCTATTTCCGCAGCATAAAGGAAAACTGGATGTAAAACTCGATACTCCGGAGGATCGTATTGCGGCCTTTATGATCTCTAAGATCGATAAACACGAGCTTCATAAGGGGGATGAGCGGATCATGCACCGGTGGCTGAAAATCTGGAACCTTTTGCTAAACTATCATTCTCCATCCCAAGCGGTAACCGCACACGTGAAAATGTGTGCGGAAGATCCGTCCATGGAGGCGATATCAGAGCGTACTGCTTGGTATGACCTCAAGAATGCTACACGAATATGGGGCAAGCTGAATGAGGTGCCATATCATGCCTCCTTGGTGCTCCTTTCTGAGTATGCCATGAAAACCTTCCAATTGGCCGCTCAGCAACGGAACGTGAAAGAGATGAACCGGGCAATTGCCGAAATGCGGGAGATCAAAAAAGACCTCCATGCCATTGCCGAGGTAGGCGATACCGATACGCCGACCAGCCGTTTTGTATTGGTGATCAATACTGCCGATGGCCAGCCACGGACGATCGATCTAGACAATTACGAGGAGTTGCCGGAGGATGTGGCTGCTGATGTGATGGAAGCGGTGCAGGGACAGGAAACCAGTACGGACAAGTTTATGGAAATCGTGGATGATTCGAATACGGAGGATTAATGCAGACCAAGCAGACAATATTCAACAAACCCCAGCAGATTTTTCAGGTCGCCAAGCCCTACAGTGCCAAAAACATCTGGTCCAGGGGAACGGGCAAATCTTTTTTGATTGCGTGGCTGATCCATATGATTGTGAAATGGACGCCCCGATCCTCTTGGGCAATAGTGGGCAAATCCTACAAACAGCTGCTTACCCGGACGCTTCCCACTACAATCGCTACATTGGGGCTATTTGGCTATAAGCAAGACAGGGATTTTTTCGTAAGGCGAAAACCGCCCAAGAATTTCCGCTTTGACAGTCCACTTTCACCGCCCTTGGATTATGACCATTGTATCATTTTCAGAAATGGCACTTTTTTCCATTTGGTATCATTGGACGGTGGCGGATCCACCATCAGGGGGCTTTCCATTGATGGATATTTAGGGGATGAGGCTTTAGAGATCAATAAGGAGAAAATGGACTCCGAAGTGGTGCCTACCAATAGGGGTAATTTGCGCTATTTTAAACACATCCCTTTCCATCATGGCAGCTTCTTCTTCTCCTCGATGGGGTATGGCCATGAATTCAAATGGATGCTTGAGGGCGGCCAATATTATGAAGAGGATGGTTATAATTTTCGGGCAATAAGGCAGCAGATTGTTCAGAAGGAATTGGAATTGGTGGACTGTCCGGACAGGTCTAGAATTGCCAATTTATGGGAGGAGATACTTGCCCTAAAGCGGAAATTGCGGTGGTACCGTAATAAGAGCGGATTCCTGTATATGGAGGCCGATGTTTTCGACAATATTGAGAACGTGGGGTGGAAGTACATCAAGGAAATGCGCAGAACGCTCCTGGACTTCATCTTTATGGTGGAGATGCTCAATTGGTTTCCTGAAGGTGTAGAAGCAGGGTTTTATTTTCTGCTAAACAGGAATGATCACGGCTATTCCAATAAGTTCGATAAGGGGTTTATCGGCAATCTTGAGCAGGATGCCGATGCACTGAAGAAGCCCGATTGCAGGATGGACAGTGACCTGGTAGCAGGGCAGCCCCTTAGAATAGCAGTGGACTGGGGATCCCATATCAACTCCATGACTGTGACCCAGTACCTGCTTTCCATTAACACACTAAGGTTTCTCAAGAACTTATATGTGAAAGGGGAGACCTTGGATAATCTGGCCAATGATTACTGCGACTATTATGATCCGCACAATAAGAAGGAGGTGTTCATGTCCTATGGCCACGATGGTAACGTGACCCATGCCAACAGTAAGCTGACCTACGCCCAGCAGTTCGCCAAGGTACTCGAAGGCCGTGGATGGACGGTGCACATGAGCAATGAGCCGGTACCGCTTACCCAGATGGAGCGTTACCTGTTGTGGCAAAAGATCCTGCATAATACTACCAACCATAAGCAGGGTAAGCCCACCGATCCCTCACTTCCATTGGTGGAGTTTAACCTTGACAATTGTAACGAGACCTTTGTGTCAATGCAGAATGCTCCGGCCAAGGAAGGAAGGAATGGAATAGAGAAGAACAAGAACTCCGAGCGAAATCCTTTGATCCCACAGGAGGAAGCTACCCACCTAAGTGACACCGCTGATTATAACCTGACCGCTGTGGTCAGTGATCCGTTCAGCGTGCTTCCTCCATACATTGGATTCTAAAGTTTGATCCGTTTGATCACCGTGAAGGATATGCGCCCCGTTCGTATATCCTTTTTTTTGATGGCAGTTGCCGTTTTCCCACAGAACACAGGCAGGGCATGGATTGAGGTTTTTGCAGTAATAAGAATCCGTTTAACATTCAAATATCAGTAAATCAGTGGTTTGTGATTTTTTGCTTTGCAGTAGAAAAAATATTGAAAAAAATCTGCTTTTGACTGTCCTCTAAATCCGGAGAAGTACTCGGGATATTCGAGTATGAAAATTATCCACCTCAATGAAGCATTGGAAGAGATGAAGAAGCCGGAGCCTTTTTCCATCACTTTCATTACCTGTGACAAGAGCAGGAAAACGGGTGGAGATATTCTCACGCTGGATAGGGTATTGCTTTCAAGGAATGAGGATGCAGGGCATCGGCACAATTTCGAAAGCCCAGAGCCAAACGTCACGCAATGGACTAAACGTCCTAGTCACTACCGAAACGCTACCCGAAACGTCGTCCTGCCCAATGGGCACAGGAGGAAGTTTCACATCCGGCTTTTATTGTATTTCAATGGCAAAAAGGTCTTTTATTGATGGAACATAATTTAATCCAAGGCAATAGTCTGGACGTGGTTTACTCGCAGCGGTCTGGGTACGTTTACCAGACTATTGAGAAGAAGGCAGTAAAGCCATTGAAGGTGGATCCCATGAAGAGCCATGAGGATTCCTATATCGTTCCATGGGGCGTGAACAATAATTTTCCGCAAAAGGTGCTCAAGGAGATCCGAAAGAATACCATCATCGGACCTACCCTGAAGAAGCAAGCGGAAATTGCCTATGACCAGATCGTGTATGGTACCGAAGAACCCGCTGAGGAAGGAGGAGAACCGAAGTTCCGCAGGATCTATGATCCCAAGGTGGAAGCCTTTTTTAAACGCTCTCGAATTCACCGTTATGGTATTGAGGCCTTACGTAACTTCTATTTTTTCTATTTCACCGTTCCTCGCATCATCTTCACCGCTGATCGCTCGGAGGTTTATTCCCTGAGCTGCTATAAAACTGCCCACTTCCGATTTGGGAAACCCGATAAGCAGGGATTTATCCGAAACGGTTATGTATCCGCATCATGGGAGGACAGGCCTTCCATGAGTGGGGAATATGTAGAGCGCATTCCCTTGATCGATATCTATGCTGATCCGGAGATGTACAAGGAGGAAGGGACGGATTTTAAATACATCTATCCCATTGCCTATCCAACAGAGGATGAAATAAATTATCCACTCGTGGACTGGAATGCTGCCCGTGAATCCGGGTGGCTCGATGTCGCCCAGTCCATTCCGATTTTCAAGAAAAACCTTATGAAGAACCAAATCAATTTGAAGTACCTCATTCAGGTGCCTTCTTGGTGGTGGGACTGGAAGTATCCTGGCTTTTCTAAAATGGATGAAGCCAAGCGCAGGAACATCATGGATCTGGAAGTTGACCGATTCGAGAGCTTTACCAAAGGCGAAGCCTCGGCAGGCAGTTCCATGATGGTATCCTTTATCTCTGATCCTGCCCACAACAAGGAGTACCAAGGTTGGAAGATCGAGGCCATTGATGACAAGATCAAGGATGGGATGTATATCGAGGACTCCAATGAAGCTTCTTCCCATTTGCTCTATTCCCTCGGGATGGATCCAGCGATTATCGGTAGCCAACCAGGCAGCAAGCTTGGAGCCGGCTCAGGATCGGACAAGCGGGTGGCATTCAATATTTATGTGGATACGGTAAAAGCCCATCAGGATTTGATACTGGAACCGCTTTCATGGATTGCCGAGTACAACGGGTGGCCACCCTATACTTTCAAGTTCGCCAATGCACTGACCAGCGAAGAGGCCGCACCGTCCCAACCCAGCAAATCACCCCTTAACGAACCCCAACAACAAGCAGACTAATGGCAAAACTGATCACCGACATATCGGAAGTCCAAAAGTATATCAGGGTAAGCAATGCCCTCCAATATCCTACGCTCGAGCCATCGCTCAACGAGGTGGAAATGCAGGAACTGACATTCTATCTGAGTGAAGGTCTATTGGCTGAGATCATTGCGGAGAAGAATGCCGGTACCTATACACCAAGGATAGAAAAAATTGCGGAGTACGTGATTGCCGCCGAGGCTTCTTTGGCGGTGTATAAAGGTGCTCCGGAGATCGAAGTGATGATTTCTGATAATGGCATCAACCGATCAGAGACACAGGATGAAAAGACCGCTTATGGAGGACAGATCAAGCGGTTAAGGAACTTGGCTGCCAATCGTGCCTACATGGCACTGGATACGGTACTCCGCACCTTGGAGGCTTATGAGCAGGATTATCCCGAATGGCAAAACGCCGGATACTATGCCCTCAAGGGAGGGATGTTCATCCGGTCGGTAAATGATTTCGAAAAGTCCGGAGAGAACATCAAGGGATCTGCACTGACCTTTCAGGCCTTGGTGCCCATCATGAAGGACATCCAAGAGCAGCGGATCATGGCCGCCATGCCCATGGCCATGTATGAGGAGATCCTCACCCAACTGGACACGGGTACGCTTACAACTGATAATAAGTATTTGCTGGCCAAATACCTGAAACCTGCCATTGCCAAGCTCACCATTCAGGAGGCATTAACAGCACTGGCGGTGGACGTGGATGCACAGGGTATCCAGATCAACCAATTGGAACTTGCCGGGGATTCCAGAACCCAAAAGTCGGCATCCATGTCAGCCATTGAAAAGAAAGCTTGGTCGGTTCGTGGCCGTGGGGAGTTCTACCTCAGCAATATGAAGGAGTACCTGAATGAAAATGCGAGTGACAGCAAGTATCCTTTGTGGTTTAACTCAGGTTGGTACTCCGAAACCCTCAAGGCACAAATTGAAAGAGACTCACTACTACCATCTGAAAGAAAAATCTATAGGGGATGATTTACCTGTTTATCCAGCATATGCAAAGGCATTTTGACAATATCGGAGAGGCTATACAGCAGCCAAAACCATGGCTGATCATTACTGCCGTGTTCTCCATTATCAACCAGTATATATTTTCGCAATGGAATTTTGCCATTGCCTTCTTCATCGTGTTTTTGATCGACACTGGAGGTGGTGCCTATACCGCGTGGCGCACCAAAAAATTTAGCATCAAGCTTTTCAGGGATAAGCTGATGGACAAGTCTGTGGCTTATTTCTGCATCATTATCGGTTATTCGGTCTGTACCAAAATGGTATTGGAAGGCAAGTCCACCAATGTGATCGAATACCTCGATATCCCTTTTTACTCGCTATTTGTCACGGCCGAATTGTTCAGCATTATCCGCAATTGGTACCGATATAAGAAATGGCCGGTGCTGCTCAAGATCATGAGCCACTTTGAAGGATTCGACAGCGAAACCGGAAAGGAGAAAGGTAATGAATAGCCTGGTATTGATCCGCACCCACTTTGAGGAGAAACAAACCCTTGGACAGCTATTTGTCTTGAATGATCAAGCCGATGAGCTTTTCTCCTGCTTTACCTTGGAACTTCCTTGGAAGGATAACGAGCAATTCGTTTCCTGCATCCCTGCCGGGAGGTATAAGGTTGTACCTCGAAACTCTGAAAAGTACGGTGACCATCTACACATCCTTGGAGTTCCTGATCGAAGCTTAATACTGATCCATGAAGCCAACTTTTATTTTGAGTTACTTGGCTGTATTTGTATCGGTAGAAAGCAGCTTGATATCAATGGGGATAGCCTAAAGGATGTTACTAGCTCCGTGGCCACGAAAAACAAACTGCTTTCATTCATCACCCAACCAACGGAAATATCTATATCATGAAAAAATTATTTCTATTACTCGTATTATTGATATCGCTGTATTCCTGTAAGACACCACAGGTGACTACGCAGGTCATCACCAAGGATTCCACAATTGTCAAAGAGATCCCCCGCATCATAGAGGTGCCTGGTAGCATGGTGGAAAGCCCATCGATCAATATTGATTCCCTTGTCTCCATGATCAAGGCAGGTATCAGTCTGGAATCCATCAACCAAACCCTTATCAAAGAGGATCCCGAGACAAAACTAAAAGTGGGGCTGCTCATCGATCAGCTTGGTAATCTTACCGCCGTATGTGAACAACAAGAACGACAAATTGAAATTATGGAAAAGGAGGTACAGCGATGGAAATCCCGTTATGAGCAAGTGACCGTTGAAAAGAAGCCTTCATTTTGGGAGAATTTGAAGAAAGGGATTAATTCATTCGCTATCATCATCCTCATAATAATCGCTATAGTATTCTTTGTATTCAGAAGATGACCACCATTGAAATCAAATATCCATTCTTAAAGTACTTCACTTGGACACATCGGGTGAAGCTGCCCGGTTCATGGAATGAGCTCAGCAGGAAGCAATTGATTACTGTGGCCGGTCTGCTCCATGATGATCATAATAGTATCCATCACTTTCGGGTAAAGGTGCTGAAAGCCTTATTAAAGTTAAGTCACTTACAGGTCATGATGATCGGGGCGGCGTACTTTGTAGAGCTTTGGAAGTACATTCCTTTTTTGGAAGAAGGCAATGAGCTGACGGATAACAAGGTGCTGACCATCAAAACTCCGGCAGGAAAACTATATGGTCCGGTCGGTAACTTCGAAACGCTTACCGCCAAGGAATGGACGGAAGCTGATGAAGCGTTTTTGGATTTTCACCAGACCAAGCAGATGGCAGATCTGGACAGGTTGGTGGCCATCCTGTACAGGCCAAAGAAAAAAGGGCTCAAGCCTGATTCCCCTGATTTCGAAAATGATTATCGGATACCATTCAATGAGTTTCAGGTGCCCAAGCGATCCTTTGCCCTTAAGACAATCCACCCCGATATAAAATTGGCCGTCCTGGTATGGTACCAAGGGTGTCGAATGGAATGGGAAGCGGTATTTGAACGAGTGTTTAAAGGTGCCCAGTCCGAAAGGGAGAACTTTGGATGGCAGGAGACCATTCAGAAACTGTCCGGAGAGGCTTTTGGTGATCATAAGGAAACCGAGAACACGTCCATGTACAAGCTCATGCTGAACATGGAAATTACCCTCAAGGATGAGGAGCACAGAAAGGAAATGGAGAAAGCTAACCGAATGAAACATGCTCATTAAAGACCATAAAACCTACACGGATTTCTTCAGATTGATGGCCACCCATCATAAGAAGATCCATCACAGTGAACAACATTTCGCTTTCGCCCGGATGAACCTTTCTGCACATCCAATTTTGGCGAAAGAGGACATCCATGAGTTTATTAATGGGATACGGAGCAAGCTTCATTTTCCCTGCTTGCTCCTGAATACCTTCATGGCCAAGCCATCCAGTGACGATTCCTATGATGCCAAGAGAAAAACCATTCAAGGGGAATTCTTTATCCTGGACAGGGGAGAGCAAATGAACTGGGATGATCAGGAGGATATCTTTGACAGCACCGAGGAAATCGGGACGGATATCATGGCCTTTCTTGGTGATTATTATGAGGATGCGCCACAGGAAGGAATATTTCAGTGGTCTGATGCGATGACGGAGAAGATTTCCAACCTATCCAAGGATAAAAACCTATCCGGAACCAAGTTTTATTTCACCATCGACATTCCCAATGAGGTGGCTTTCCAATTGAATACTGATGCTTTTGACCCTGAATTGTTTGAATAATGGCTACTAAGACCTACGCATACGAATATGGAGGAGTCCCCGGAACGGTAGATGTCACGGTAAATATTACCGCATGTATTGTCCATCCGGTAGACACCAACCTTACCCAAGGCTTTTTAAATATTGAGGTAGAGCTTTCCGAAGCATTGCCTTTTGGGCTGCCTATCCATTTTGATGTAGATTATGTGATTTATACCCAGACGGGGAATAGAACGGGAACTTTTCCCATCACTTTGGAAATGCCGGCAAATGAAACTTCCCACACTTTCGAAGATCAGCAGTGTTATTATGAGGTCAACGATCCTTATGACCGGGAGCAGCTGGATTATAATTTTGTGGATCAGCCCGAGCCATATGTGGAAGGAACACCGCTTGCTGTCTCCGTAATCTCCCAAGAAGATGCCACTTGTCATGGTCAGGCCAATGGCTCCATTACCGTGGAAGCCTCTGGCGGATCCGGGGGGTATTCCTATACCTGGTCGGATGGGGGTGCGGATTCCCCATTGAGGACTTCCATTCCTGCCGGTACTTATTCCGTGATAGTGGAAGATAGCAATGGAAATACAGCCTCGGTGACGGACATCATTGTGGGTGAGCCACCTCAAATCGAATTGGCTACAGATATAACGCCGGTAACTTGCTTTGGTGGAAACAACGGAGCGGTGGACATCACTCCATCGGGAGGCAATGGTGCACCCTATACCTTCCAGTGGTCGGATGGATCCACCGCCCAGAACAGGACAAATCTCACCGCAGGGAACTATCAGGTGACGGTAGTGGATTCGGGTGGTTGCAGCAGATCTTTTGTCATTCCTGTGATCCAACCTACACAGATCACCATTACGGTCAACCAGTCTGGCAGGGATGTGGTGAATGACGTAGCAGGTGGTACAGCACCCTATACCTACTATTGGTCGGATGGTTACATTATTAAGGACAGGGCGGATATTCCGGTGGGTACTTATACATTCACTGTGACGGATGCCAATGGCTGTCAGCAGAGCACAATCATCTCCATTCAGGATACCAAGTTCTATTTCTCCAAAAATCCCGTGTGGCTCACCCTTCAGGCAGCGGATCCGGAGACGAAGCCAAACCTTTCCTTTGTATGTGAGGTGTTCTTGGAGGAGGATTACGAATCAGAAAACTTCCTGAACAAATTCGAGTCGGAGCATCCCGCCCGGGAAGATGGCAGCACGGACTTTAATGTCGAGCAGGTACTTAATGCCTTTCTTGATGCCAAGGTGCCGGAATTTGGGGATACTGAGGTGAAGATGGTTGGGGAAGCGTTCAAACGGTTCTACTTGAGGTACTATGAAAAGTATGGAGAACCTCCCCTACCGGATGCCACCTCACAAGTGGATACCTATTATATATTGTACGGTGGTTTATCCGAACAGGAATTTGCCAAACACACCTTCTTTGCGACCTATTTGGACAATCAAAAGCCTTTCCTGACTTGGCAGCCCAATGCCATACCGGTGGCCACTGATCAGCATGCTTACCTCCATTTTGTATGTGTAGATGAGGCGGTTAATGACCTCATCCTGAAAGTATATGTGTATTATAACGATGGTACAAGCGTCACAGCGAATGTGAAGAGTATCACCTCTGTGAAGCCTTATGAGCTATACCGCTTCCCTTCCGGAGTGCCACAATTGGAAATCGCTGCATTGAACCCCGCAAAGACGATCCATTATTATGAGCTGCAGCTCTTTTCGGGAGCCGCACAGGTCAGTGAAAAACGGAAGTTTGAAGTCTATAAGCCAAAGCGCCATTTCAAAAAGTTGCTTTTCCTGAACTCGGTCGGCGGTTGGGATTCGGTGCTATGCCGTGGCCGTGGCAGCCAATCCCTTCGCACAAGTGAGGAGACCATATCCAGAGAAATGCCGGTGGGCTTTTCCTACCAGGACAGGGAAGAGGAGACCGTATCCAAGCAAGGAACGATCACGGGAGACTATGTGATCGCTAATATGAATGGATACACCAGGCGTCATCTTATCGATCTGGCCATATCTGAGAAGGTCTATGAACAGACCAATTCCGGTTACTTGCCCGTGCTCGTGAAGTTTGATTTTGATCCGGAGGAGGATTATGAGAACATCGATGAGGTGAGCATTGATATCATTTACCCGACCATTCGAAGATACACCCCTGAGCTATGATTACCGTTACCGTAGATGACCAGCCAATAGACCTGAAGGAGAGCACAAGCTTTTCCATTGGTGCCCGTTCACCGTTCACCTCACCTGGTGAGCTGTGGGGTCCGAAAGTCTATAACGTGGCTGCACGTGATAGCCGCAGAAATAACCGGGTATTCAAGTTTTCCAAGATCCTGAACAATACGAGCCGGGTGAAGAGCTATCCCAATACCCGAATTGCTTTTGGTGACCTGCTGTGGAAGGTGGGCACGATGAAGCTGCGGGATTTTTCCGATGTGTATAATTTCAGTTTCCATACGGATGCCGGGGACATCGAGGCAAGGATCAAGAACCTTACCCTTCGTGATCTGGACTTGGGCACCGATGTTCCCGACATGACTGCTGGGAACATCTATCCAGCAGCTAACCATACCTTTTTCACCATCAAACACCCTAATTTCTACGGGGATAGGAATCCGGATTACGAGGGTTATGTCAATCTTTATAATTCAGCTGAGTCCCGGTTTTATTCCAATGAACTGGATGGTGGTGGGCTGAACAAGTACAATATGGTGCCATTTCCTTTTCTCCTGTACGTACTGGATCGGGTGTTTAAGGAATTGGGCTATTTTGGTATTTCTGGGGACTGGACTACCGATCCCAATATCCAACGGGTGGTCATGTACAATGATTATGACCTTGCCGAGATGGACGGGGGAATCAATGTCTATGCGGATACCATTACCTATACCAACCATGTGCCCAATATCAGTGTCGGTTCCTTCCTGATCGATGTTGCCATGTGTTTTGGGATCACTTATAAGGTCAATCCGGTAACCCGGTATGTTGAAATCGTGAAGATTAAGGACTGGCTCAATGATCAAGGGTTCACTAACTTGAACTACCGAGCAAACCAGTCCTATAAAATGGAGCCAAATGAATCGGATGGCTTCCTATTCAAAATGGCCGTTCCTTCAGATGATGAGCTTTTTGACACTGCCCCTGGATGGCTGGAGCTGAAGCAAGGGAATGGCCAGGAAGAAGTAAGTACCGAGGCTAGCACCTTGGCCATGATCGATGAGACCAATCCAAATGATGGCGATTGGAATATCCCAAATGTGCTTCAAACAGGTAGCGGATCCGCCTTTGAATTAGATCCGGAGAGTAAGACAGGGCTCCGGTTTATGCTTACCGATGGCGTGAAGCAGGACACCATGGGCAATGATTATCCTTCTGGCCACTATATGAGGACGGGATTTTCCCTGAGATGGGAAGGCACGGACGGCATCGTGAACCGCTGCTATTCTGAGTGGATGGACTGGAAATCCTACACCGAATATATGGAGCGGACGGTGGAGCTAACCTTGGTAGAGCTGCTACAGCTCGATACCCAACGCAAAATCATGATCGATAACCTAAAGTGGGTGGTGGACGAATACGATGCTTCCATAAAGTCTGGCGAAAAAGTGAACCGTATCAAAACCAGTCTCAAGCTATATTCCATAAAACTATGAAATACAACATCCATCAGAAAATCAATATCCGGGCACTAGCCAAGGAATTTCCCAAGGTGGCCGATAAGCAGTTTCAAGAACGATTCAGGAAACTCAAGATCGGTGTTACCGGTGAATTGATGAATAGTATGGGTTTTCGGGGATCCGTATTGGTGGATGGGGTGATGGTGGAGATAGATTATTTTTACTATGGTATTTTCACGGCCTACGGGGTAGGGAACGGGATCAGTCTGGAGGACGTGAATGTCACCAGGCTGATAGGTTCTGGCCGGAAGAAAAAGAACTGGCTGAAAGGCCTCGCCCACATGCGGCACCGTCTCGGGGAGCTATACACGAAAGTGGTAGCCGATGAGCTTTCGCAGTATGTGAATGAGAGTTATGATCGGACATTGAGGTTTAGAGTTTAATTTTTTTATTTTACAAATTTTCCTATTTTTATTTTTTTAATAAATAAAATATGGAAAAAAAGACTCCTGTTGCGAAGTATAAAGGTCAATTAGAAATTGAGCCATTTAAAATTTCATGTGCTGTTTTAGACGATGGAAAAAGGATTTTAGTTGATAGAAGCCTAGCAAATGCCTTGGGTGTAAAAGGAGGCGGAGCATATTGGCAGAGGAAGAAAGAAGAAAACGGCGCTGTACTTCCGGAATATGTGTCGGCAAAATATTTAGAGCCTTTTATTACTAAAGAAGTTAGAGAAAAACTTTCTATGCCTTTGATTTATAGAGATGAAGAGGGGAATTTAAATGAAGGTTTACCTGCGACTGCTTTAATCGATATCTGTGATATTTGGCATCAAGCTGATAAAAACGGCGCTTTGGAAAATAGGCTAAATGCTAAGGAAGCAGCGCAGAATGCCTATATAATATTTAAAGGATTTGCCAATGTAGGAATTACTGCTTTGGTTGACGAGGCAACTGGATATCAATATGACCGTGAAAAAGATGAGCTTCAAAAGATACTTAAGGCTTATATATCCCAAGAACTTCTTCCTTGGCAAAAGAGGTTTCCTGATATTTTTTATAAAGAACTTTTTAGATTAAACGGTTGGGATTTTACAGTAAAAGGTATTAAAAAGAGACCAGGAGTTATTGGAACTTGGACAAAGAAATTAATTTATGAGCAGTTGCCAGATGGTGTATTAAACGAGTTGGAAAGTAATGTCCCGACTAGTTCTGCTGGTAATAAAACTGTAAGATTACATCAACTTCTAACTGAAGATATTGGAAATCCGCATCTTAATGCCCAAATAAATCAAGTGGTTACATTATTTCAGCTATCAGATAACATGGAACATATGTGGCGTCAGTTTGAAAAGTTAAAGATGAGACAAAGTGGTCAGTTAGAGTTGCCATTTCAATTTGATGATTCAGGTCACACTATAGAATAAATAGAAAAAAGAAACCCGGACTAATTCTCCGGGTTTCGTTTTTTTAAGGACTCCAAGATTAATTCTAGATAAATGTCCTCTAAATTCTTTTTTATTCCCCGATCCTCATAATCTAGCTTTATGCGCTTGATTTTTCGATGGATATCATCAGGTATATTTCGTAAAGTAATTGCCGCCATTTTTACATCCTTTGTTTCAAATATAGTAAATGATGTAACTCATGTGAGATTTGCAATATTTGTAGTAAACACTATATTTACATCATGGAAAAGGATGAAAAGAGCCCATTGCAGTTATTGAGGTCTGATATTCAGAAAAGCTGCCCTGCATTAGCGGATCATCAAATTATCAGGCTTTGTGAGGACTATGGGATTCAGTATGATATCCCAGATGCTAATACTTTACGGATATTTATGCTATTGGCTTCTGCTGAACAAAAGCTTCTTGAGGATGAACAGTAATTGCCACCTTTTTACTGTCCTCAAAAAGCCCCATAATTGGGGCTTTTTTTATGCCATAAATCCAATATTATGGCTTCCAAGACTGAACAGCGCAAATTACAGATCCTAGCAGACGGCTCCCAAGTGAATGCCACTTTTAACGATATGGCTGCCGCTGCCAAGCTCCTCCAAAACCAACTCCGGAAGCTCCCCCCCGAATCAGAGGAGTTTGCCCAGAAATCCGAGCAGCTCAAGGGCATAAAGACCAATATGAATGACCTTAAGGGGGATGTATTTGGTACTGAAAAAGCCCTAAAGGACATGAACGAGGAGTTTCTCCAGATGACACCATTTGGTGGTATGATCAATACCATCACCGGCGCCATGGGTAAAATGAAAACAGGGCTTGCTTTCCTTACCAAAGGCTTCCATACCCTAAAGGGAGCCATTGTCAGTACCGGCTTAGGAGCTTTGGCCGTTGCGCTTGGATTGATTGTGAATTACCTCATGTCCACTCAGGATG